>CBFGVM010000306.1:0-5402 GCA_965652015.1 uncultured Alphaproteobacteria bacterium | reverse complement strand
CGGGCATCTGGCCATGACCATCGACCAGGGGCCGGATACCGCCCGCTATCAGGGGATCGTAGCGCTGGAGGGCAAGGGGCTCGAACACGCGGCGCACGAATATTTTCTTCGCTCCGAGCAAATCCCCACGCGAGTGCGCCTGGCGGTGGCCGAGGAGCTGCGCTCGGGCGCGGAGGGTGCGCGCCATTGCTGGCGGGCCGGCGGGCTGCTGTTGCAGTTCTTGCCGCAGTCGCCCGAGCGGGCGCAGCGCGCAGATTTTGACCCAGGCGACGTGCCGGAGGGGATTGAGGTTAAGGCCGCGCCCGAGGACGACGCCTGGGTCGAAGGCCGCGCGCTGGTGGCGAGCGTCGAGGATGTCGAGCTGCTCGATCCCGACACGTCCGCCGAGCGGCTGCTGTACCGGCTGTTCAACGAGCGCGGCGTGCGGGTCTTCCGCAGTCGCGACTTGCAGGCGCAGTGCTCGTGTTCGCGCGAGCGGGTGGAAAAGATGCTGCGCAGTTTTTCCCAAGATGACCGCGACCACATGGTCGAGAACGGCAAGATCACGGTCACCTGCGAGTTCTGTAACTCGACTTACGTATTCGAGCCGCTGGATGTGGCGGAGCCCACGCCGTCCGCATGAGGGCGGGCACGGCAGAATGCCGGCGGCCGGTCCGGTGGACCGCCTCAATTGATCGTTCGCTCGCGCTGCGGGGTGTCGAGCGAGAAGGCCGGAATGTCGATATCGAATTGCTCACCGGCCGCGGTCACCATGCCATAGGTTCCGGTCATGAAACCCGAGGGCGTGGGCAGCGGCACGCCGCTCGTATATTCGAAATTCTCGCCGGGTTTGAGCACCGGCTCCTCGCCGACGACGCCTGCCCCGCGCACCTCCTGCAGCCGGCCGAGCGCGTCGGTGATGCGCCAATGACGCGTTTTCAGCTGCACGGTCTCAGCCCCGCGGTTGGTCAGCGTGATGGTATAGGCCCAGAAGAAATAGCCGTTCTCGGGCGAAGATCGCTCGGGCAGGAAGCGCGGCGTGGCGGTGACCTCGATCTGCCGGGTCATGGCCCGATACGCTGCTTTGGGGGCATCCATCGTCAGCCCTCTACCCGGGTGCTTCGTCGCATGTGCGGCCGTAGTGAACAGCTTGAACGCCCGGCCCGCAACCGTGGCGATGACGTGGACTCCCAAGCCGGGCAAAGGCCTACTAGATTTAGCTGTGTCCCTTATCGCGCGAAAGATCGCCTGGAATGCATGCCCCCGTGGTGACCACCGGACGCGATCTGCGGCTCGATTTGTTCCGCGGGATCGCGCTTTGGCTGATCTTCCTCGACCACATCCCCTCGAACCTGGTTGCCTGGGGCACCCTCCGTAATTACGGCTTTAGCGACGCGACTGAAATTTTCGTCTTCGTCTCCGGTTACACCGCCGCCTTCGTCTATGGCAGGGAAATGCGCGAACGCGGCTTTCTCATCGCGGGCGCCCACATCCTGCGGCGAGCCTGGCAAATCTACGTCGCCCACGTCTTCCTATTCGCTATTTATCTCGCCGAAATTTCCTACGTCGCCACCAGTTTCGAGAACCCGCTCTTTGCCGAAGAAACGAACATTCTGGATTTTCTCAAGCAGCCGGAGGTGACGATCGTCGAGGCGCTGCTTCTCAAGTTCAAGCCCGCCAATATGGACATCCTGCCGCTCTACATCATTCTGCTGCTGTTGTTTCCGCCGACGCTGTGGTTGTTGCAGTTTCGAGCCTCGCTCGCGCTGGGCGCCTCGGTGCTGCTCTACGTGCTGACGTGGACCTTCAACTGGAACCTGCCGAGCTATCCGAGCGGGCACTGGTACTTCAATCCATTCGCCTGGCAATTGCTGTTCGTGTTCGGTGCCTGGTGCGCGCTGGGGGGAGCGCAACGGCTTGGGGCCGTCCTGCAGTCACGCGTGACGTTGTCGATCGCGGTGGCCTACCTGCTGTTCGCGTTCGTCATCACGCTGACCTGGTATCTGCCATACATGAGCCAGTACGTTCCACATTGGCTGGAGGAGTTGATCTACCCGATCGACAAGGTCAATCTCGACGTCCTGCGCTTTGCGCATTTCCTCGCGCTGGCGGTGGTGACGGTCAGATTCCTGCCGCGCGAGTGGCCGGGACTCAAATCGCGCTGGGCTTGGCCGCCGATCGTCTGCGGCCAGCATTCGCTGGAAATCTTCTGCCTGGGCGTGTTCCTCTCGTTTGCGGCGCATTTCGCCATGGTCGAGGTGTCGGGTGCCATCTGGATGCAATTCCTGCTCAGCGCGCTGGGCATTGTCGTCATGGTTGCGGTTGCCGGCCTGCTAAGCTGGTATAAGAGAGCAGAAGGACGTAGTCCCGGATCACGGCCCAAGAAAACGCCGGATGCCGACCTCGCGGGAGGCGAGGCATGAAAACGCCGATTGCAATGGCCGCCGTGTCTGCGGCGCTCTATGTCTTGACCAGCGCGGCATTGGCCGCAGACCCCTGCGACATCCCCGGCTATTTGTTGTTTGGAAGCAATGAGTTGAAGCACGTGGCCGAGGCCGTGCAGAAGGAAAAAAAACTCACGATCGCCGTGGTTGGCACCGGCTCCTCCATTCTTGCCGGGCCGGACGGCCCGCGCTCGGCCTATCCGGCGCGGCTCGAGGCGATCCTCAAACAGAAGCTTCCTTCGGTCGCCGTCAAGGTGGTCAGCCTCGTCAGAACGCGGATGACCACCGAGGACCTGGCCAAGGGCATGGAAAAGATGCTCGTCGACGAGAAGCCCGACCTGGTGATATGGCAAACCGGTACCCTCGATGCCATTCGCAGGGTCGACCCCGACGAGTTCAGGGAGGCGCTCGATGAAGGGGTCGAGACGCTGCACAAAGGCGGCGCCGACGTTATTTTGATGAACATGCAGTACAGCCCCCGCACCGACATCATGGTTTCGTATGGGCCCTACGCGGACAACATGCGGGTGGTGGCGCAGCAGCACGAGATTCCGCTGTTCGACCGGCTTGCCATTATGCGGCATTGGTCCGATACCGGCACATTCGACCTCTATGCCGCCGGAAAGGATAATGTGCTTGCCCAGCGCGTGCACGATTGCATCGGCCGGGGCCTTGCCGCTATGATCATCGACGCCGCCCGTTTGCATCCCGAAAAGGCGGCCCAATAAACAGGCGTCAAAACAAGGAAAAAAGCTTCCAGAGGGCGACACTTACAGCATGCATGTTCAGATCTTTTGGCGTAGCGGCGCCCTGGTCGGGGCCGTTGCGACAGCGGCCATAATTGCATTGTTTCCGGCGCGGGCGCAGACGCCCGGGCCGGTTGCCGCTCCCGCCGCGCCGGCCTCTCCCGCCGCGAACGCGCGCGGGGCCGCCTGTGCGCCCGCCCTCGAGCAGGTGCGCTTCGATCGTCCGTTGTCGCGGATCGGGCGCCTGCTTGCTGGTGGCAAGCCGATCAAGATCGTGGCGCTCGGCTCGTCATCCACCTACGGCGCGGGCGCAAGCACGTCCGCTGCATCCTATCCGAGCCGGCTCGCCGAGGAGCTTGTCCGCCGTTTCCCAGGGCACGAGATCACCGTGTTGAACCGCGGGGTCAACGGCGACGATGCCGAGGCGATGCTTGCGCGGCTCGACACCGCCGTCACCGTCGAAAAGCCGGATCTGGTGCTGTGGCAGCTCGGCACGAATTCGCTGCTGCGGGAGAAGGCGCTGCCGCCGCACGCCTCTCTGGTACGCGAAGGGCTGACACGCATCAAAGCGACGGGAGCCGAAGTCGTTTTGATCGATCCGCAATATGCGCCGCGCGTTCTCGCCAAGCCGCACGTCGAGGACATGATCTCGCTGATTGCCACGGCCGCGAAAGCCGAGAATGTGCCGCTCTTTCACCGCTTCGATCTGATGCGGCACTGGTACGAGACCGATCACCTGCCGTTCGAGACGTTCGTGTCTTCTGACGGGCTGCACATGAACGACTGGAGCTATGCCTGCCTGGCCAAGGCGCTGGGCATGGCTATCGCCGAGGCCGCGACGCGGCCGACCGCCACCGCGATTGGACCCAGATAGTGCCGTAGGTTAAGGACGGCGCACCTTCGGTCCTCGCTCACTCACGCCGCCTTCAGCGCGGTCAGCACATCCTCGACCAGATCGTCCGGGTGCTCCAGCCCGCATGAGAGCCGCACCAGCCCGTCGCTGATGCCGAGCTCACCGCGTGCAGCCGGCGTCAAGCGCTGATGGGTCGTCGTCGCCGGGTGGGTGATCAAGCTCTTGGCGTCGCCAAGATTGTTACTGATGCGGATGAGCTTGAGCGCGTCCTGGAAGCTGAACGCGGCCGCCTTTCCGCCCTTGATCTCGAACGCGACGAGCGTCGAGCCTCCCTGCATCTGCCGGCGCACGATCTCGGCCTGCGGATGATCGGGCCGGCCCGGATAGATCAGGCGCGAAATCTTGGGATGCTCGGCGAGCGCGACCGCCACGGTCGCCGCCGTGTCGGTCTGCCGGCGCACGCGCACGCACAGCGTCTCCAGGCCTTTGAGCAGGACCCAAGCGTTGAACGGGGACAGCGACGGGCCGGTCTGGCGGATCAACGTGGCGACATGGTCTTGGATGAATTTTTCCGAGCCGAGAACGACGCCGCCGAGGCAACGCCCCTGGCCGTCGATGTGCTTGGTGGCGGAATACACCACGCAATCGGCCCCCAATTCGAGCGGCCGCTGGAACAGCGGCGTCGAGAACACGTTGTCGACGACCAGCGTCGCGCCCGCCGCGTGCGCGATCTCGGCGATCGCCTTGATATCGAGCACCTCGAGCGCCGGGTTGGTCGGGGTTTCGAGAAAGAAGGTCTTGGTGTTCGGCCGCACGGCCTTGCGCCACTGATCGAGGTCTCTCCCGTCGACCAGAGTCGAGGCGACGCCGTAGCGGGGCAGGTGCTCCTCGACGACGTAGAGGCAGGAGCCGAACACCGCCTTCGAGGACACGATATGATCGCCGGCTTTGACCTGTCCCATCAGCGCGGTGGTGACCGCCGCCATGCCGGTAGCGGTCGCGCGCGCCGCCTGCGCTCCTTCGAGCGCGGCCATGCGCTGCTCGAACATGGTCACGGTGGGATTGGCGAAGCGCGAATACTGATAGCCCGGCTCTTCGTTCTTGAAGCGCTTTTCCGCGCTCAAGGAGGTGTCGTAGACATAGCCTTGGGTGAGGAAGAGTGCCTCCGACGTTTCGCCGAATTGCGAGCGCAGGACGCCGGCATGCACGAGTTCGGTCTCGGGGCGGTAGCTTCGCTTCGCGGACGCGGACATCTGGGTCTCCTTTGCCCAACAAAAATCCCGGCCGGAAAAGCTCCGCCGGGTCCTACGCGTCCCCGGCCTTTTAGCGATTTGTTTTACGTGGCTGCAAGCCGGCCGGCTCAAATGACCACGGGATAAA
>CBFGVM010000305.1:0-5427 GCA_965652015.1 uncultured Alphaproteobacteria bacterium | reverse complement strand
TATTTTCCTCCGCCAAGAGCGATACAGCGAGATTGCAGCGCCAGCGATTCAGTTGCACGCCGGCGCGAGCGGCGCGCCCTTGTCGAGCACGCCCGTGATGTGCAATTTTGCGGACTCATTGTTTGCTTACCGATAGGGGGACTACATGCGCACTGGCCTGATGACCGCCGCGCTCACGCTCATTCCCGCCGCCGCCTTCGCTCATACCGGTGCAGGTGAGGTGCACGGGTTTGTTTGGGGCCTTGCGCATCCGCTCGGCGGGCTCGACCACATTTTGGCGATGGTGACGGTGGGTATCTTCGCTTGGCAGCTCGGCGGGCGCGCGCTCTGGCTCGTGCCCGCGACTTTCGTCCTCCTCATGGCCGCCGGCGCTGCGTTCGGCGTGGCCGGGCTTCCGCTGCCGTTTGTCGAACTCGGCATTGCCGCCTCGGTCATCGTGCTCGGCAGTATCGTGGCGTTCGCCCGCGGGGCTCCGATCGCCGTTGCCATGGGGATCGTGGGCGTGTTTGCGATCTTCCACGGCCACGCGCACGGTACCGAGATGGTGCTCAATGCCGCGGGCGGCGCTTACGCGGCGGGCTTCCTGCTGGCGACCGCGCTCCTCCACCTCGCCGGCATTGTGCTCGGCTGCGCGATCGGCCGCATCGCTGACGGTCGTGTCTCTTACCGGCTGGGCGGCGCGCTCGTCGCACTCGCGGGCTTGGCGATCCTGGGCAATATTATTTGAAGCTCAGCGGCGCATGCAGATCATGCGCGCGTCGACGCATCGAGGCTCATCGCCAATACGCGCGCGACGTGGAGCGCTTCGCGCCCGCTGCCGTCCTTGATCTGCTGCCGACATGAGGTGCCATCGGCAACGACGAGCGTGTCGGAGTCGGCCCTGCGCACCGCCGGAAGAAGCGAGAGCTCGGCCATCTTGAGCGACACGTCGATGGTATCGGCGCCATAGCCAAAAGCGCCGGCCATGCCGCAGCAGCTCGAGTCCACCGTTTCCACTGCCAACTCGGGGACGAGGTTGAGCACCGTCTCGACCGCGGGCATGACAGCGAACGATTTCTGGTGGCAGTGGCCGTGCAGCAGGGCGCGCTTCGCCACCCGCCGGAGCGAGAGCTTGAGGGTGCCCGCCTTCGCCTCGCGTGCCAGGAATTCCTCGAACAGAAGCGCGTGCGCGGCCAAGCCACGGCCGTCGTCGCCTCTGACCAGCGCTGGAATCTCGTCGCGGAAGCCCAGCATGCAGCTCGGCTCCAGGCCGATGAACGGAATTCCACGCTCGAGGAAGGGCGCAAGCGCGGCGGCGCAACGCTGCGCCTCCCGCCGCGCCTCGTCGATCAGCCCGACCGCGAGGAAGGTGCGTCCGCAACAGAGCGGCCGGCGACCGTCGGCCGCGCTCGGCAGATGCACTTCGTATCCGGCGGCGGCGAGCACGGCGAGAGCGGCATCGATGTTCTCCGGCTCGAAATAGCGGTTGAATGTGTCCGCGAAGAACACCACCGGCCGCGCCTCCGCGCCGGGAGTGCGCGCGGGTTCGCGCCATGGATCGGCACGCCAGCGCGGCAAGCTCCGCCGGGCGCTGAGGCCCAAATATCGCTCCGACCATCGGCGCAGGCGCGGCGCGTCGTTGCGCATGTTGGCGAGCTTGGCCCACTTGGCCGCGAGCGGCGCGTAGCGAGGCAGGTATCCGATCAGGCGGTCGTGCAGCGAGAGGCCGCGTTTCGCCGCGCGCGCCGCCTGCACCTCGATCTTCATGCGCGCCATGTCGACGCCGGTCGGGCATTCGCGCCGGCACGCCTTGCAGGAGACGCAGAGCTTCAAGGTCTCCGCCATGTCATCCGAGGTCAGCGCGTCCGCTCCGAGCTGACCGGTGATGGCGAGACGCAGCGTATTGGCGCGGCCGCGCGTGACATCGCGCTCGTCGCGGGTGACGCGATAGCTCGGGCACATCACACCGCCGGTCAGCACGCGGCACGCGCCGTTGTTGTTGCACATCTCGACCGCGCCCTGGAAACCGTCACCGGCGCCGGGATAGGCGGACCAGTCGAGCGACGTGCGGATATTCTCGGCCCGATAGTCAGGCGCATAGCGCAACAGCCGGCGATCGTCGAATTTCGGCGCGCGCACGATCTTGCCGGGATTGTAGAAGCCCTTGGGGTCGAACTGCTGCTTGACGTCTTCGAAGGCGCGCACCAGCCGCGTGCCGAACATCTTCTCGTGGAATTCCGAGCGCACGATGCCGTCGCCGTGCTCGCCCGAATGGGAGCCCTTGTAGGCCAGCACCAAGTCAAAGGCCTCTTCGGCGATAGCGCGCATCGCCTTGACGTCGTGCTCGCGACGCAGATTAAGCACCGGCCGCACGTGCAGGCAGCCGACCGAGGCGTGCGCATACCAGGTGCCGCGCGTGCCGTGCTTGGCGAAGATGTCGGTGAGCTTCGCGGTGTACTCGGCGAGATGCTCGAGCGGCACCGCGCAGTCCTCGACGAAGGACACAGGTTTGCCTTCCTCCTTCATCGACATCATGATGTTGAGGCCGGCGGTCCGCGTCTCCGTGATCGCGGCCTGCAGCTTGGGATCGAATATCTCAACGACCCCGCCCCATTTCGCGCCGGTCTTGTTCCAGCCATAGCCAAGAGTGCCCATGAGGTCCCTGAGATCCATGAGGCGGCGCAGGTTGTGGTACTGGTCATCCTCGGCAAATTCCACGAACAACACGGCTTCAGGGTCGCCGCGGACGACCGCGTCGATCGTCGGTCGGAACATCGCGATGTCACGCGCCAGGCCGAGCATGGTGCAGTCGACCAGCTCGACCGCGATCGGGGCGAGTTTGACGATGTGTTGCGCGGCATCCATCGCCCGAAAGAAACTGCCGAAGTGACAAGCGCCGACCGCACGGCGGCCGAGCAATGGCGAAAGTTTCAGTTCGATGCGGGTGGAGAAGGCAAGCGTGCCTTCGGAGCCGACGAGGATGTGAGCGAGATTGAGATCGTTGCGGCCGGGAAGCAGCGAGTCGAGATTGTAGCCGCCGACCCGGCGCTGGACCTTCGGGAAGCGCGCTTCGATCTCGTCCGCCTCGCGCGCGGCGAGCTGCAGAAGATCGCGCGCGAGCGGCAGCAGCGGTGAGGTGGGCGGAAGATCGGAAAGATCGCGGGCGACCGGGCCGAAATGCGCCCCCGTGCCGTCGGCCAGCATCGCGTCGATCGACACAACGTTCTCGCGGGTATTGCCGTAGCGCAGCGAGCGCGCGCCACAAGCGTTGTTACCCACCATGCCGCCGATGGTGGCGCGAGACCCAGTCGAGATGTCGACCGGAAACCATAACCCATGCGGCTTGAGCCGGCGATTGAGCTCGTCGAGCACGATGCCCGGCTCGACCACACAGCGCCGGCCGGGCACGTCAAGCTCGATCAGGTGGTCGAGATATTTCGAGCAGTCGAGAACGAGCGAGGAATTGATCGCCTGGCCGGCCTGCGAGGTGCCCGCGCCCCGCGCCAGCACGCTGACGCCCTCCTCGCGCGCGATCGCCAGCGCGTGCTCCGCCTCCTTCACCGAGCGCGGCGCGACGACGCCGAGCGGCATGATCTGGTAGTGCGAGGCATCGGTCGCATAACGGCCGCGCGTGAACGCGTCGAACTCCACCTCGCCGAGGAGATGCGCCTTGAGCCGCCGCTCGAGCCCCGGTACGACCGTTTGGGCCATTGCATTCACTCGCTAGTGCGGTGGATTTGAAGTTCCTATCATGGTGCCTCAAGCTCGCGTTAGGAACTTCAAAACCAAAGACCGCACTAGAGTCATAAGGTTGCTGGTGTCCCTTTGATTCCGAAGTTCGCATTCGGGGGTTGCCGCGAGGGCGTGCGAACTTCGAGATTGGGACACTAGCCGGAGATCGGCTTCCCCGTCGCAAGAGGCTTGACTGACTCTCGCATTCGTCCTTGATGGCGGCAAGCCGCGGCCCGGCCGCCGTCGCCGTCCAAACGCCACGCCCGCAAGGGATCAACCGATGTCGAAGAACTCATCGCGCCCCGTAGGCCGCCATTTCCTGCACATCCCGGGGCCGACCCCGCTGCCCGACCGCGTGCTGCGGGCGATGGACACGCCGATCATCGACCACCGTGGACCGGAATTTGCCAAGCTCGCCAAACATTGCCTCGACGGCATCAAGACCATCTTCAAGACCACCAAACCGGTCATCATCTACACCGCCACGGGCACCGGCGCATGGGAAGCCGCGCTCGTCAACACGCTCTCGCCAGGCGACCGCGTGCTGATGGTGGAGACCGGGCAGTTTGCCACGCTGTGGAAGACGATGGCGGAGAAGCTCGGGCTCCGGCCGGAATTCATCAAGACCGATTGGCGCATCGGCGCCGACCCGGCGGCGATCGAAGACCACCTACGCCGGGATAAGGATAAGGAGATCAAGGCAGTCTGCGTGCTGCACAACGAGACGTCGACCGGGTCCCTGTCGCCGATCGCGGAAATTCGCAAGGCGATCGACGCCGCCGGCCATCCCGCGCTCTTCTTCGTCGACACCATCTCCTCGCTCGCGTCCACCGACTACCGCCACGACGAATGGGGCGTCGACGTCACCGTCGGCGGCGCACAGAAAGGGCTGATGCTGCCCCCCGGCATGTCATTCAACGCGGTGAGCGACAAGGCATTCGCGGCGGCGAAGAGCTCGCAGCTGACCAAGTCTTTCTGGGCATGGGACGACATGCTCGCCATGAACAAGATCGGCTTCTTCCCTTACACGCCGGCGACACAGATGCTGCATGGATTATCCGAAAGCATCGCCATGCTGCACGAGGAGGGACTCGAGAACGTGTTCGCGCGCCACCACCGTTTGGCGGAGGCGACGCGGCGCGCGGTGCGCGCCTGGGGCCTCGAGATCATGTGCCGCGACGCGAAATACTATTCGCCGACCGTTACGGCGGTGCTGCTGCCGGACGGGCATGACGCCGACGCGTTCCGCCACTTCGCCCTCGACACCTTCAATATTTCCTACGGCTCGAGCTTCGGCCGCTACGCCGGCAAGTACTTCCGCATCGGTCATCTGGGCGACGTGAACGAGGGCATGCTCGCAGGCGCGCTGGCGATTACCGAGATGGCGCTGGCGCTTGCCGGCATCCCGCACAAGAAAGGCGGCGTGCAGGCCGCGATCGATTATCTCATTGCGGCGCAGGCGGGCCCGGCGCGAGCGGCGGCGGAGTGATAAGCGGCGGAGTGATAACATCGACGGCACGGCCGGGCTCGCTAGCAGCTCGGCTAACGCGAATTTCGGCGAAATGGAATCACCGCGAGCGACAAGCTCGGTCTGCTCCCTCCCCCGCTTGCGGGGGAGGGTACTGCAGTGGGCAACGTGCGACGCTCTATCGTCATAGCCTCCCCCTCCCAGTCCCACCCCCCCCAGCCGGGGCGTGGGAGGAGTGGCGCCGCCGT
>CBFGVM010000304.1:0-5430 GCA_965652015.1 uncultured Alphaproteobacteria bacterium | reverse complement strand
CGAAGATGCAGGCTTCCACGCCTATCAGATGCTGGAGGCGGGCGTCCGGCAATTCGCGGCATGGGGTGACACCGAGGAGGGCCGGCACATCCTCATTGCGGTTGCCCGCTATCTTGCGGCCCATTCACCGACCGAACGCGCGGCGCTGCAGACGGCCGACATTGCTCGGCGCTTGATGCGGGGTGGCGAGCTGCATCAGGAGGCTGGGGGGTAACGACGCCGACGGCTCACGTCGGCCATTTTGCCTGGGCGCGCAGCGCCGCAGCCGCTTCCTTGGCTTCGTGCACGACCTTGCCATGGTCGAGCGCAGTGAATTTGCCCGACTCGCGCAAAATGCGGCCGTCGACGATGACGGTGTCGACATTGGCCGGTTGTGCCAGCGAGACAAGCGCTTCGTAAGGATCCCCGACCGGTGCCATGTTGATATCTGTCGTGCGGACGAGAATCATGTCCGCACGCTTCCCGGGCGTCAGTGAGCCGGTCTTCTCGCCGATGCCGAGATCGATTGCGCCGTCGAGCGTGGCGAGCTGAACAAGACGTTTCAGCGTGAGCGGTACCTTGTCCCCGATACGGTGTTGATGCAGCGCGAACAGAATGCGCATGGCGAGGAAAGGATCGCAGTTGTAGTTGGTCGTGTGGTCGGTCGACAGACTGACCTTGACGCCGGCGTCCAGCATCTCGCCGAGCTGGATCACACCGACACTGGATGGACGGCGCGCCTCGCCCACGGGGGCCATCGCGTAGCTGACGCCGCGCGCTTTCAGGATCGCACGCTCTTCCGGCGTCGTGAGCAGCGGATGAATGAGTTGCACGTCGGGGCCGAGTAGCCCGGCCTCCTCGAGCAGCTTGATCGGGCTCGGACCGGACGTGTGCAGCGTGATTGGAAGTCCCAGGGCACGTGCGCCGCCCCAATCTCGCTTCGCCATGTCGATCGTGAGAGTCCCGCGCGCCGCGCCGCCGATGCTCATAGCGCCGATATTGCGCGAGCAGATGCCGAGCGTGAGCAGACCGTCTCCCGGCATCCAGTCGCGTTTCACGCGCGCAATGCCGGCCATGTCCATCGGCTGATCGTCCGGCATCCCCTGCGCAGGGCCGTAGGCAAACCTTCCACGAATGCCCGCATCGCGCATCGCCGAGAGCTCGGCGTCCGCGTGATCCGGACTCCTGACATTGTGCGCCCAATTGTGCACCGTCGTGACACCGGCGCTCAACGCTTCGGCTATGCCGAGCATGACGCTGCGGTAGCTGTCCTCCGGCGTGAAGAGTTGCCCCAGGCGGTTGCTCACGGGGAAGTAACCCAGCGCGTTGACATCGGCCCTGACAAACGGCCGAAACAGACTTGTCCAAAGGTGCCAGTGCGTGTCCACGAAGCCCGGCATGCAGATCATGCCGCGGCCCTCCATGATCTGGGCATTCGTGCCCTCGATCCGCGGTCCGATCGCGACAATCGCGCCGTCGCGCACATGCACGTCGCCCGTTTCGAAATCCCCGAGGCCCGGGTCCATGGTCAGCACGGTCGCGCCGCGGATGACGAGTTCGCGGCGCGGCGGCAGCGGCGCGCCTGGCGCGGCCGCAGATCGCGAGACCGGCTGCTGGCCGAGAAGCTCACCCGATGCCGCAACCAGAGCGCCCAATGCGGTCGCGCCTTTGAGCATCGTGCGCCGGCTCATGTGCGTGAGCATCATAATCTCCCTGGCTCGCATCCTGTTGTAGGGATAGCTCAGCATAGTGCGGGCGCGCGCCGTTTGGCTAGCGAACCATGGGTCCTGCTTACGTTCACGCGAAGGCTACGGCCGCCCTTTGCTTCTTGTACGCGGGGCCATAGAGTGATCGAGCACAGGGAGGATTGCCATGGCACGCTGCGGTTTTTGCATCCGCACATCCGTACTCGGAATTTTGATAACAGTGGCAGTACTTTCCGCGTCCTCGGCGGCACTCGCCGAAAGGCGGGTCGCGCTCGTTATCGGCAATGGTGCATACAAGAACGCGACGCACTTACCCAATCCCACAAACGACGCGCGGGACGTTGCCGCAGCACTCGGACGCATCGGCTTCGACACGATTCTCGGCCTCGACCTCGATCGCGCCGGGATGGATGACTACGCTGTGCGCTTCGCCCGTGCCGCGCGTGAAGCGGATGTCGCCCTGTTCTACTACAGTGGCCACGCCATGCAGTTCGCCGGCGTCAACTATTTGATGCCGGTCGACGCCAGGCTCGCCGACGAGGCCGATCTGCGGCGCCTCGCCAAGATCGACGACATCGTGGCCGACCTGCAGCAGGCGAAGAACCTGCGGATCCTGGTGCTCGATTCCTGCCGCGACAATCCGCTCGCCGAGGAACTCAAGCGCTCGATCGGCCGCACCCGCGCGGCCGGCATGTCGAGGGGGCTCGCCAAGTTCGACTCGCCGCAGGGCATGATCGTTGCCTATTCCACGCAGGCCGGCCGAACCGCAGAGGATGGGACCGGCCGCAACAGCCCCTATACCGCGGCCTTCCTCAAACACATCGAGGTGCAGGAGGAGATCGGCACCGTCTTTCGCCGGGTCAGCGCCGATGTCTACGAGGCGACGCAGCGCACCCAGCTGCCGGAATTGTCGCTGTCGCTCATCGGCGAGTTCTATCTCAAAGGCCGGGCGGCGGCCGCGGGCGGCCCACCTCTTGCGCAGCCGACGACGCCGGCACCGGTGGAGAGCGCGGCGGCGCAGGCCTGGGCGGCGAGCAAGGACACGACCAGCGTCGCGGTGCTGGAAGCTTTCATCCGCCAGCACGGCGACAGCATCTACGGCCCGCTGGCACGTGCGCGGCGCGACGAGTTGAGCAGCGCCCAGGTCGCGGTGGCAAAATCCATCCCGCCGACCGGCCCGGCCGACTCGACGCCGAAGCCGCCCGCTCCGCTCGCCCGCGCCGACGTGGTCAAGCTGTTCGCTCCATTCGCAACGGTCCTCGACAAGGCCCGCAACCAGTACGTCGAGCCGCCGGATGAGCGCAAAATGCTGCTCGGCGCCATCGACCGCATGCGGACCGCATTCCCATCCACCCACAACGTGTCGAGCGCCGGCCCTCTGAGAGCCGCAAATTCCGGCAATGCAAAGGTGGACCTGAACGCCGTCTACGACGCGGCGCTGGAGATTCTCAATCGTCCCGGCGACGCCCGCGACGAAGGGCGCGTGCTGGCAACCGCGATCAACGGCCTGCTCGGGGCACTCGATCCTTATTCAGGCTACGTGGATGCGAAAGGCTATCGTGATCTGCAGATGCAAAGCCGCGGCGAGTTTGGCGGTCTCGGCCTCGAAGTCACCATGAAGGACGGCTTGGTCTCGGTGGTGGCGCCGCTCGACGACGCGCCGGCTGCAAGGGGCGGAGTCCTGGCGGGCGACACCATTACCCATCTCGACGACGCGTCGGTGCAGGGGCTGACCCTCAACGAAGCGGTCGGCAAGATGCGCGGCGCGGTCGGCAGCAGCGTCAAGCTCACGATCCTCCGCGACGGTCGCGAGCGTCCGATCGAGGTCTCGGTCACCCGCGAGGTCGTCCGCGTGCGCGCGGTGCGCGGGCGCATCGAGGCCGGCGACATCGGCTATGTCCGCATCACCACGTTCAACGAGCAGACCACCGAAGGTCTCAAGAAGGTGATCGGCGACATCACCACCCAGATCGGCGCCGGCAAGCTCAAGGGTTACATCGTCGATCTGCGAAACAATCCCGGCGGGCTGTTGAATCAGGCGATTGCGGTGTCCGACGAGTTCCTCGACCGCGGCGAGATCGTCTCGACGCGCGAACGCAAACCCGACAGCACGCGGCGATTCACCGCCAAGCGTGGTGACGCAATCAACGGCAAGCCCCTGGTAGTCCTGATCAACGGCGGCACGGCGGCGGGGTCGGAGATCCTCGCCGGCGCGCTGCAGGACAACAAGCGCGCGACCATCGTCGGTACCCGCTCGTTCGGCAAGGGATCGGTGCAGACGATCATCCCGCTCGGCGACGACGCGGGCGCGGTGCGGTTGACCACCGGGGCCTTTTACACGCCGTCCGGCCGCTCGATCCAGGCGAGAGGCATCGAGCCCGACGTGGAAGTCGTGCAGGACGTTCCCGACGGACTCAAGAATAAGGCGAAAACCGGAGGCGAAGCTGCGCTGCCCGGCCAGGGCGGCCAGCAAAGCGGCTCCCAGAGCTACGTGCCGCGGGAAGCGAAGGACGACAAGGCACTGCAGCGGGCGATCGAACTGCTGGGTGCTTCAAAGCGCCGATCGGAGCGCGGCTCGAGCGTCTCGGAATTCGGTCGAGGCTGAACCTCTTTGACAAAGGCTTAAGGAAAGCGTCCGCGATGACGATCACACTGAAGGACATCACGGTTTATCCGGTGGTCGAGCAGCAGGGGCCGTTCTTCGACGCGATGGAGTTCTTCCCCACGCTGACCAAAGAGCTGCTCGAGGAGAACCGTTCCTGGCTCGAGCCGACATTCATCGATCCCAAGAGCGGCCGGCTGGTGCTGTGCGTGCAAAGCTTCGTCATCAAGACGCCGCGCCACAACATTCTGATCGATTCCTGCGTCGGCAATCACAAGCCGCGGCCGGCGCGGCCGTTCTGGAACATGATGAACAGCGACCGCTTCGAGAAGGGCCTTGCGGCTGCCGGGCTCACGGTCAACGACATCGATTACGTGATGTGCACGCACCTGCACGTCGACCACGTGGGCTGGAACACGCGGCTCGAGAACGGGCGCTGGGTGCCGACCTTTCCCAAGGCGAAATATGTCATGGCCGACCGCGAGCTCGCGTTCTGGACGCAGAAGGAGAAGGAGGATCCCTCCGGCGTTCCTTGGATCACCGACTCGGTGCTGCCGATCGTGGAGGCCAAACGCGTGCAGATCGTGAAGAGCGACTTTGCGCTCAACGAATCGATTCAATTCATTCCGACGCCCGGCCACACGATCGACCATTACTCCGTGCTGGTCGGCCAGCCTGGGCACGACGCGTTGATCACCGGCGACATGATCCACTCGCCGATCCAGGGAAGATATCCGGAGCTCGGCATGCGCGCGGATTACGATTCCCGGCAGGCCGGGCAAACGCGGCGCAAGGTGTTCGATCGCTTCTGCGATTCCTCGACCGTCATGTGCGTGGTGCATTTCCCCGCGCCCTCGACCGCGCGCGTGCGACGCTGGGACGACGGCTACAAATTCGTCGCATGAGCGGAACAACAGGGGCGTAGCCCGGATGGAGCGAAGCGACATCCGGGTCCTATCTGCAAGCACACGGCATCCCCGGATTTCGCTTCGCTCAATCCGGGCTACTTGCTGAAGGAAGGATGAGGGACGTGGAAGAGCCGGGACTGATTGTTGCACCGCTCACTCCCTTTACTGCCGACCTCGATGTCGATGCGCCCGCGCTGCGGCGCGAGATCGACTATGTGGTGAAGGATTGCCGCGC
>CBFGVM010000303.1:0-5473 GCA_965652015.1 uncultured Alphaproteobacteria bacterium | reverse complement strand
ATCCTGAGGAGCAGACGCAGTCTGCGTCTCGAAGGAGGATCCCGTGCACTCTGGACCCTCCTTCGAGACGGCCGCTTCGCGACCTCCTCAGGATGAGGGCGGAGCAGTGCGTCATTTCTCGTTCGCGATCGGGTTGACGAGCACGCCGACGCCCTCGATGTCGATCTCGCAGGTATCCCCTTGTTTCATCCACACCGGGTTCGGCTTGCGCGCGTGGCCGACGCCGGAGGGCGTCCCGGTGAAGACGATATCGCCGGGCTCGAGCGTCATGCCCTGCGTCACATAGGCGATGGTCTCGGCGACAGGGAACATCATATTGTCGGTGTTGTCCGACTGCATGACCTGTCCGTTGAGCCTGCTCTCGATCTTCAAACCCTTGCCGCCAGGGGGCAGCTCGTCGGCCGTGACCATCCAGGGGCCGAACCCGCCGGTGCGGTCGAAATTCTTGCCCATGTCCCATTGCGTGGTCTTGCGCTGAAATTCGCGCACCGAGCCTTCGTTGCCGCACGAATATCCGGCGATGCACGAATACGCACTTGCCGTCGTAAGGTGCTTGGCCCGCTTGCCGACGATGAAGATGAGCTCGGCTTCGTAGTCGAGCGTCTCCGACGCCGTTGGCCGGATGATCGGTTGCCCGTGCGGCACGAGCGACGTGCGACCGCGCATGAAGATGGTGGGGAATTTCGGAATGTTGTCGCGCTGGGACCCTTCCTTGACGTGCTCGAGATAATTGAGGCCGAGACAGATGACCTTGCCCGGGGCTGCGACCGGCAAGCCATAGGCCAGCCCTTTGAGCGGGCGGCGCGCGGCCGCAGGCGCGCGTTTCACCGCATCCTTGAGCGGTGAGAGATCGCCGTCATTTCGACGCAGGCATTCACCGAGATCACCGGGAATGCTGCTGTCCACCGCCTGCAAGTCGATCACTTGCTCGCCCTCGACCACGCCGAGGCGCAATGCACCGTTGGCTTCGAAACCCACAATTTTCATGGTCACTCCCTGGCTTGGCTTCGCCGTCCTTTTAGCAACAGGAAGTAGGGTGGGCAAAGGCGCAGGGCGCATCATCGAGAGGGGCACGCATCGAGCGCGCCTTTGCCCACGCGTTGACTGAACATTGCGATAGCGCGTGGGCAACGGCGAAGCCGCCCACCCTACAGCTACAACGATCACGCCGCGCGGGCGAGGAAATGCGTCCGCAGCATCTCGCGTGCGGCTCGGCCGGCCTCCAGATCAAAGGCGTTCACCACCGCGAGACGAAAGCCGCCGGGCGGCATGGCGTGGCGCTCGGGCTCCTTATCCTCATGAAACGTGATTTGCAGACTCGAGACGCCAGGCATTCCCCGCACCTGCGCCATAAGCGCAGGAGGCGGATGGCGATAGCGCCGCCCATGCGGACCGAACAGCACCACGCTGTATCCGTCGCGCCGCTCCGCATCGGCAAAGTCCCATCGCCCCTCCTGGTAGAGGCGCACGAGTGCCTCGACCCAGCCGGCGCCGTAGAGGTCCGGCCACTGATCGCTCATGCGCAGATGCACTTCGATGATGCGGCCGCCGATGGTCTCGGTGTTGATGATGCCGGTGTAGGCCTTGAGATGCCGCCGGATCCACGCGCCGCAATAGTCCTCGATGGCACCGTCGTGTGCGGCGTGCACCGTCCAATGGTCGAAGGTGCCTTCTCGGCCCGGCTCGCCGGTGACGTGACGCCACCAGCGCGGCTCGCCGTCGACGACGGCGGCGTCCGTACTGACATGACGGCCCTCCATGAGCGTCATCCACATATGCCCGGCGGTGAGGTTTGCTTCGTACTCGGCCTGCGAGGAGAGAACGCGGCTCGCGATCCCCATGCCCTTGAGATTGACGATGGGCTTGGAAAAGACGGGGAAGCCCGGCGGCGGCACACCATGCGGCCCGGCATCGAGGTCCTGGCTCAACGCGATCGCGATCTTGTCATAGACCCAGCGATGATCGGGATACCAAAGCCAGGCGTCGCAGTCTTCGGTTGGGATGTTCACACCCGGCGGACAGTCCACGCCTTCGAAATATTGCAAACGCCAGGGGTCGGCTTCGCAGATCGGCATGCGCGTTATTCGATTTTGGGCATCACATTCTATTTCACGACCGGTAGGGTGGGCAAAGGCGTGCAGTTTTGCGCGCCTTTGCCCATGCTCTCGCCAACGTCGAAAGAAAGACAGGTAGGCACGCTTCGCCGTGCCCACCCTGCGAAGCACTGCGAAGCCCCTCAGCGGTTCTCGAAGACGAGCGCGTGAATTGAAAAATTCGTGCCGGCGTCGGTCCACACCGCGAGGGAGGTCCATCCCGCCTCGCGCGCCAACGCGGTGAAGTATTCGAGCGTGTATTTATAGCTGTTCTCGGTGTGAATCGTCTCGCCCGGGCGAAATTCGATTGCCCGTCCACACACGCTGACCTTCTGGCGCCGCTTGCTGACGAGATGCATCTCGATGCGGTGGCTCTCGGAGTTGTAGAACGCCCGATGCTCGAAGCCATCGAGGTCGAAATCGGCGCCGAGCTCGCGATTGATGCGGGTGAGCAGGTTGAGATTGAATTTTGCCGTGAGGCCGGCTTCGTCATTGTAGGCGGCATGAAGGATGCTCGGCTCCTTCACCAGATCGACGCCGATGATCAAAGCTGCGCCGCGTCCCAGCATCCGCCCGGCATGGCGCAGGAACGCGCAGGCTTCCTGCGGCTCGAAATTGCCAATGGTCGATCCCGGGAAGAACCCGGTACGCGCCATCCCGGCCGCCGCGGCAGGCAAGGCGAAGGGCTTGGTGAAATCGGCCTCGACCGGAAGCACGGCAAGGCGGGGGTAGTCGCGCCGAAGCTCGTGCGCCTCCTGAATGAGCATCTCGGAGGAAATGTCGACCGGCACATAGGCCGCGATGGTCGGCGCCGATGCCAGCAAGATCCGCACTTTCTTGCTCGAGCCGCTGCCGAACTCGACTAAGGCCGAGTTCGGGGGAAAGAAGCGCGCGATGTCACGCGCTCGCTCGCGCAGGATCTCGAGCTCGCAGCGGGTCAGATAATATTCCGGCAAGGCCGTAATCTGCTCGAAAAGTTGCGCGCCGGTCTCATCGTAGAAGTATTTGGGCGGGAGCCGCTTTGGCCGTGCCGTCAAACCGGCGATGACGTCGCGCGCGAACGAGGAATCCGCCTCGGCGACGTCGTAGCGAACAGCAGCCTCAATCGGCGCAGCCATGACTCACTCCGGTCATCATGTGAGTGCGTTATGCGAGATAATCCAGGAGTCGCAGCCCGCTGAACTGCCCGCGCCCCGACGTATAGAAGAAATTCCGGTAGCTCGCACGCGCATGTCCGGCGGGCGTGGCGTGCGAGCTTCCCCGCAACACCATTTGGTTGATCATGAACTTGCCGTTGTATTCGCCGAGCGCGCCTGTCGCCGCGCGATAGCCCGGATAGGGCAAGTAGGCGCTGCGCGTCCACTGCCAGACGATCCCGAACGCGTCATCAAGGAGGTTTGCGCGCGCTGCCACTTCCCATTCCGCTTCGGTCGGCAAATGCTTGCCGGCCCAGCGCGCGAAGGCATCCGCCTCGTAATAGCTCACGTGGACGACCGCGGCATCCGGATCGACCGGCCGCAGCCCGCCCAGGGTGAACGCCTGCCACACGCCATCGATGTTTTTCCAATAGCCGGGCGCGCTCCAGCCTTCCGACTCGGCCAGCGCCCAGCCGTCTGAGAGCCACAGCGAGGGCGTCGCGTAGCCGCCGTCGGCCATGAAATCCAGCCATTGCGCATTGGTCACCAAGCCGCGGGCAATGCAGGCCGGCTGGAGCAACACCGGATGGGCCGGCCCCTCGTTGTCGAAACTGTATCCTTCGCCCTCGAAACCGATGCGGTGGATGCCGGCGGGCAACTTAGCAAATTCGCTCGACGTGGGCGTGCTTGGCGGGGGCCAATCGGCCGTATAGGCCGGCTCCAGCGGGTTCTCCGCAAAGGCGTGCAGAATATCCGTGAGGAGAAGCTCCTGGTGCTGCTGCTCGTGGTGCAAGCCGATCTCGACGATGCGTACCACGTCGGGAAGTTGCGAATCCTCCACCGTCGCCAGCAATCGCTCAACTCCCGCATCGACGTGGGCGCGGAACGCCGCAACGCGTTCGCAGTCGGGCCGCGTGAGCAGCCCGCGCTGAGGCCGCGCATGGCGCGGTCCGGCCGCGACGTAGTACGAGTTGAAGAGATAGGCGAACTGCGCGTCGAAAACACGATAGCCGGCGAGATGCGGGACCAGGAGAAACTGCTCGAAGAACCACGTTGTGTGCGCGCGATGCCATTTGGTCGGGCTCGCATCCGGCATCGACTGCACCACCTGGTCCTCGGCGCTCAAAGGGGCAGCGCGGCGTTCCGTCTCCGCGCGCACGGCGCGGAAGGCTTCGCGCCAGATGGCGCGAGGATCGTTCGGCGAGGCGGGTGGGAGCGGTACGGTATCACCCTCGTCACGGCGGCGACGAAGGACGGAGGACGAAGTCACGGGCGGCATGCCCAATCCTGGGTTGGAGAAATTGAGACGTGTCAGATGGACGAAAACGGCTTGGGGGTATCGATTGTTCCTTTATTATACGTGACAGAGCAGGCTGCGGCTGCGGCTCGCGCAGAATTTATGGAGATGTGAGCCGACCGCATCGCCGCGCTGAAAACTTAGGCTTTCTATAGGCTTATAATTCACTCCTTGCCTTGGCGTGACCGTCGCACTGCCGTCATACGGCGGCTCGGATGGGGAAGCGAGGCACAACGAGGCGCGCAAGCAGCCTCACGCGCTCCTGAGACATTACGGTTTCGATTCGCGGGCTGAACGTTCAAGCAGACGCGCCTTGCGCCCGCCTCCCGCCAGCTACTTCGCGGCGCTCACGCCCGCGGCTGCCGCCAGCCCGTCTTGCTGGCCGGTGCCGCCGCTTGCCCCGATTGCGCCGACGATCTTGCCGTTCACGATGATCGGAAGGCCGCCTTCGGATGCCACCGGTTTCTCCGGAAAGGTCGTGAACGCGGTGTTACCCGCGGCGTATTGATCGGCGAACGCTTTGCTGGGCCGGCGGAACAACACGGAGGTGCGCGCCTTGCCCTGCGAAATCTCGACCGAGGCCAGCTGCGTACCATCCATCTTCTCGAAGTACACGAGGTCGCCTGCCGGGCCCACGATCGCAAACGCCATGCGCCAGTTGTTCTTCTTGGCCTCGGCAACCGCGGCGGCGGCTACAGCTTTTGCCTGCTCATTGCTGATCGGCGCCCCGTAGTCGGCGGGCGGCCCGGCCGCAGGGGCAGGAGAAGGCGCCGGTTGCTGGGCGAGAGCGATGCCGGCAAGCGCAAGCGTCGAGCCGATGCTGAGCGCGATCAAAACATTAAGTCGCATGGTCGTGTCTCCAGCTGGATTGTCGCGGCGCCGGCTCGCCGTCTGGCTACTCGGTACCGCTTGCCCCGATCGCGCCGATGATCTTGCCGTTCACGATA
>CBFGVM010000302.1:0-5492 GCA_965652015.1 uncultured Alphaproteobacteria bacterium | reverse complement strand
CCTGCGCCGCCTGGATCGAGCCTTCGCCCAGCACCGGAAATTCCTTGAGCACGAATTTGAGCTTGCCGTCGCCCTTGATGAGATCGAGCATGTCGTTCATGGCGCGCTTGCAGTAGCTGCAATTGTAGTCGAAGAATTCGACCACCGTGACGTCGCCCTGCGGATTGCCCAGTGTCACTTGCCGCGGCGAGCTGAAAAGCGCAGCGCTGTGCTCCTTCACGCTCGCGCGATGTTTTTCCGCGTCGGCAGTGGCTTGCCGCTTTTCGAGCTCGTTCATCACCTCTTGCAACAGCTCGGGATTGCTCAGCAGATAGTCCTTCACGATGCGCTCGATCTCGCGGCGCTGATCGCCGCTGAAGGATTGGGCTTGCGCGAGCGCCGCGGCGGGTACCGCCAGCACGAGTGCGAGCAGCGCGGCAGCGAGCGGGCGCGGATCAAATTTCATTATTGTTGGTCCTTCTGTCATCAACGGCGCGAGGCGCTTCGCGGGAGCTTGAGGCTGGCAAGGTCATCGGCCTTGACCCAGCCTGGGGATCCGACCGGAAACCGCGACTTGGCGCGGGTGGCAATCTCGCGCGCCGTCTTGAGGTCGCCGCGCAGGAAGGCCGCCTGGGCGGAAGCGAGATCCGCGCGCGCCAAGTCGTTCTTCTGGCCGTAGGCCATCGCCAGCTGACTGTGGACGTCCGGCGATTCCGGTTCGCGCAACGCTGCCGTCTGCAGGAGCGATATCGCCTCGTCGAGGCGGCCGCGATCGCGCGTGGCGACGAGCGCCTGCCCCAGCATGATCTGGATCAGCCCGGGGTTGGGCGCGAGCTGGATGGCGTGCCGCAGCGGGCCGATCGCTTCGGCCGGCTTGCCGGCTTCCAGCAGCGCCTGCCCCTTGAGCTCGTAGAAGTAGGGATTTTGCGGTTGTGCCTGGATGAGGGCGTCGATCTGCGCCAGCGCGGCGCGCGGATCGGAGAAGCGATAGGCGGAGATCGCGCGCGCATAGCGCGCAGCGAGCGAGGTGTCGCTCAGCGGATAGCGGCGCGCGACCCCATCTGGACGCTCGATGAAGCCATAGAGCTTGGCGCGCATCAGATCGTGGCGCGCCTGCAATGCCGGCGGATCCTTGTGGTCCCAGTAGGGGCTGGCCTTGGCCAGTCCCTCCAGCGCCGCCACGCGCTCGCTCGGCAGCGGGTGGGTCTGCATATAGGGGTTCATATAGCGGACTTGGTAGAGGACCTGGTCGGCCAGTCGCTTGAACGTCTCGTACATGCCTTTTGCGGACTGGCCGGTCGCGTTGAGAAACTTCACGCCGGCGCGATCGGCCTGCTCCTCCTGCGCGCGCATGTACCCGAACATCGTATTTTGGATCGCCATCGTCGGTCCGGCGATGGCGGCAGCACCGGCTTGGCCCAAATCCGCACTGCCGCTGCGGCCGGCTGCAATCAGCGCGCCGGCGCCGAGAATCATCGCGATGATCGATTGCGTACTCGCCGAGGCAAGCTGCTCGCGCATGCGCGCCAAGTGCCCGCCGGCGATGTGACCGGTCTCGTGCGCGAGCACGCCGATGATCTGATTCGGCGTCTCCGCTTCCATTAGCGCGCCGCCGTTGACGAAGATTCGCCGACCGTCTGCCACGAACGCGTTGAACGAGCGGTCGTTGATGATGACGACCTGAACGTTCTGCTGTGCAAGACCTGCGGCGCGCAGAATCGGCTGCGTGTATTCCCTCAGCAACTGCTCGATTTCCGCGTCGCGGACGAGGGCTAGCCCTTTTTGCGCGTGCGCCGGAGCGGCGGCGGCGGCGAGCGCGGTGGCGGTCACGACGGCAACGAGACGCGCCGCTGGCGTCGTTCGCCGCGGCCTGATAGGTCTCTCGGTTCCGGTCATGTCCGCTTGGTTCGCACCGTTTTTCCGCGCAACCTAGTGGTGCGCCGCAGGGCGGTCAATGCATTAGGATCAGGGTCTGATTGCTGGACCTTATGACGCAAATTGTGCGCGGAAATGCGGCGACAGCGGGGCGGCACCTGCGCCAGGCGTCGAGGGCACGGAAGCGATGTTGGACGCGGCACGACGATTGATCAGACCTTCAGCGCGCAGCGATGTTCCCCCGTTCATGGTCATGGACGTGATGGCCGCGGCGGCGCGCATCGAGGCGGCGGGCGGTCGTGTCATCCACATGGAGGTCGGCCAGCCGGCGGCAGCGGCGCCGGCGAGCGCGATTGCGGCCGCCCGCGCGGCGCTTGCATCGGGTCGGCTCGGCTATACCGAGACACTTGGCATGGCGAACCTGCGCGCGCGCATCGCGCGGCACTATGACGAAGCCTACGGTGTGGCGATCGATCCCGGGCGCGTTGTCGTCACCACCGGATCGTCAGCCGCATTCATTCTCACGTTTCTCGCGCTGTTCGAGCCCGGCGATCGGGTCGCCGTCGCGCTGCCGGGATATCCGCCCTACCGGCACATCCTGAGCGCGCTCGGCTGCGAGGCGGTGGCGATCGAGACCACGCAGGCCACGCGTTGGGCGATCACGCCGGAGATGTTGCTGGCGGAACACCGCAAGGCGCCGCTCGCGGGCATGCTCGTTGCCAGTCCCGCCAATCCGACCGGTACCATGATGACGGCAGAGGCATTGCGCGATCTCATCGTCGCCGCGCACAGCGAGGGGATCAGATTCATCTCCGACGAAATCTACCACGGGCTCGACTACGCCTTCCCCGCAGAAACCGCGGCGCGGCTCTCGGACGAGTGCGTCATCATCAACTCGTTCTCGAAATACTTCTGCATGACAGGCTGGCGTGTCGGCTGGGTGGTGGCGCCGGAGCCGCTGGTGCGCCCGCTCGATCGTCTGCAGGGCAATCTCGCGGTCTGCGTCCCCACGCTCTCGCAAATTGCAGCCGAAGCCGCGTTCGACGGTCGCGCGGAGATGGAAGCGGTGAAGCACGGCTACGAGGACAATCGTCGCATTCTGCTCGACGGCTTGCCGAAAGCCGGATTCGACAAGTTTCTTCCCGTCGACGGCGCTTTCTATCTCTATGCCGACGTCTCGCGCTTCAGCGACGACAGCTTCGAATTCGCCAAACGCATGCTCGCGCAGACGCACGTGGCGGCGACGCCCGGCGTCGATTTCGATCCGCTCAAGGGCAGACATTTCATCCGCTTCTGCTATGCGGGTGCAACGGCGGACATGCACGAAGCGGTCGAGCGGTTGGCGAACTGGCTCAAGCGGTGACGCCGCTCGCCCCCGCGAGAGCGGCGACCTCGAGGGACAACCGAGCTCGAAGCAAACCACGCCTGGATTCCCGCTTGCGCGGGAATGAGCGGAACATCAAGCCGAACGAAATGTGTCGAACATGAGCGGGCTCTTCTTCTTTCCGTCGCGACAGGGCGTGCCGGCGATCATCCCGCCGCTCCTGAGCTTCACCGCCGGATTCGTCGACAGCTTCACGGTGTTGGCGCTGTTCGGGCTGTTCGTGGCGCAGGTCACCGGCAGTTTCGTGCTCACGGCCGTGGCAATTGTCACCAACGAGCAGGGCGCGCTCACGAAGGTGTTCGCGATTCCGGTTTTTCTGCTGGCGGGGGTGACGATCACCGTGGCCGCCGTGATGCTCGAACGGTGCGGTCGCGCGCCGCTGCCGTGGGTCTTGGGATTGGAGTGCATGGCGCTCACCGGCTTTCTGCTCATGGTTCTGATCGGTGCGCCGCTCTCCGATCCCGGCGCGTTCAGCGTGGCGGCGGCGGGCCTGCTCGGGCTATTCGCCATGGGCACTCAGAGCGCAACGGTGCGGCTCCTGATGAAAGGCGTAGCCTCGACCAACGTCATGACCACGAACACCACCCAGATCGCCATCGATGCGGCCGAGCTGTGGCTTGCCTGGCGAGCCCGGCGCCGCGCGCCAGCCGATGCCGCGCTCGCCGCGGCTTGCGAAGCGGCGCGCGCCCGTTTCGGGGCGCTTCTTTCGATCATGCTGGGTTTCTTGGTGGGGACGGTGGTCGGCACCTTGGCTTACATGGCGACCGGCGTGTGGGCGCTCTTGCTGCCGCTCGCGGTCACCTATGGAGTCTTCGCGTGGGCGAGCGGGCGCGCGGCGCCCACAGCGATAGAGTAGCGCCCCCGCAGTTGCTTAGCGCAGGGCGGCGGCGATATTGCCGCCGTCGACCGTCGTTACGTCGCCGGTGGTCTTCAATTCCAGCGCTTGATGCAGAAATGCCTGCGCGACGTCATCGGCCGTGACCTCGCGGCCGAGCAGATTGCCGCTGAGATAATCCTTCTCGCTCACGCCGCGCGCCTTGGCCCGCTCGGCGATGAACGCGTCGGTGAGCAAGCCGGAACGGACCCGATCGGCATTGACCGCATTGGCGCGGATGCCATCGGCGCCGTAGTCGACCGCGTATTGGCGCACGAGGAACAGCGTCGCCGCCTTGGGTAGTCCGTAAGGACCGAAATTCGGCCCGGGATTGACCGCCTGCTTCGACACGTTGAACAACAGGCAGCCGCCGGTCTCCTGTGCCAACATGATCTTGACCGCCGCCTGGGCCACGCGCTGATGGCCGTAGAAATTGACTTCGAAACTCTTTCGCAGCACTTCTTCGTCGACCTCGCCGATTCTTCCCTGCCAGGCTGTGCCGGCGTTCGACACCACGATATCGACACCGCCGAAGGCCTCGACCACCTGAGCGAAAGCGTTAGTCACCGAGGTGGCGCTGGCGACGTCGCATTTGACCGCCAGCGCGGCGCCGCCGATCGCCTTGGCGCTGTTCTCGGCGGCGCGCTCGTCGAGGTCGAGCAAAGCGACCTCGGCGCCGGCCGCGGCAAAGGCCTTGGCGGTCGCCGCGCCGATCGTGCCGCCGGCGCCGGTGACGGCGGCGACCTGACCGGCGAGCGGCTTCTCCGCCGCTCTGCCGAGCTTGGCCTGTTCGAGCGACCAATATTCCATGTCGAACATCTCGGCTTCCGAAATCGATTCGAAGCGGCCGATCGCCTCGGCATCGGTGATGATCTCGACCGCGCATTGGGCAAGATCGGCGGCGATACTCGCGTCCTTCTTCGATCGTCCCAGCCCGAACAGGCCGAGGCCGGGAACGAGCGCAACGCGGGGCAGCGGGTCGAGCGGGCGCTTGATGGCGCCGGTGCGGGCATTCTGCCGCGCGAAATAGTCCTCATAGTGCTGAACGAAGGCGGTGACCGCCGCGCGCGTGAGCCGCTTGAAATCGTCCGTGCGCTCGTGGTCGGGTGCCGCCGTCACGAGCGGCCAGTTCTTGGTGCGGATGGTGTGGTCTGGCGTTACCACGCCCGCCTGGCCGTAGCGCGCAAGCTCGCCGCCGTTGACGAAATTGAGAATCGCGGGGCTCGTGCGGAAATCGAGAATCATGCGACGCCACGCGCCTTCGATCCTTGCGTCCTTGCGGCTGCACGCGCCGCGCAGGATCGGCGCCACCGCGGCGAGCGGCGCGATCGCCTGCGGCAACTGCGCCGTCACGAACACGGCCTTGCGATTCTTTTGCAG
>CBFGVM010000301.1:0-5506 GCA_965652015.1 uncultured Alphaproteobacteria bacterium | reverse complement strand
CACGCGGGCAAAGAGTAGAGCACGGAGTGTAAGCTCTGCCGCCTCGCCCTAACCACGCGCCTCCGGATGTGGCGCCCGAGCGCCTAAACCTTTGTCGGCAAAGTCGCACGCGGCGCCGGTCTGAACACCGGCGCGGCGTGCGCTCGCGTTACACGTCCAGCAGTTCCTCGTCCGCGAACTCCGCCCGCTCCTGGATGAACTCGAAGCGCGCTTCCGGCTTATTGCCCATCAGGCGTTCGACCGAGCGGTCGGTCGTCTTGCGCTCATCCTCGACCACCACGACGCGCAACAGCGTGCGCTTCTTCGGATCCATCGTGGTCTCTTTGAGCTGATTGGCCATCATTTCGCCCAGCCCCTTGAAGCGACCGATCTCGACCTTGGCGTTGGCGTGAAATTCCTTTTTCAAGAGTTCATCTTTATGCTTGTCGTCACGCGCATAAACATTCTTCCCGCTGTGGCTCAAGCGATAGAGTGGAGGCACGGCGAGATAGAGATGGCCGTTCTCGATCAGTTTCGGCGTCTGCCGGTAAAAGAAGGTGATCAATAGCGAGGCGATATGGGCGCCGTCGACATCGGCATCCGTCATCACGATCACCTTATCGTAGCGCAGGTCCTCGTCGCGATAGTGCGCACCAGCGCCACAACCGAGCGCCTGCATCAGTTCCGCCAACTGCTGGTTCTGCGCCAGCTTATCCTTCCCGGCCGATGCAACGTTTAGGATCTTGCCGCGCAGCGGCAGCACTGCCTGCGAGGCACGATCCCGCGCCTGCTTGGCCGAGCCGCCCGCCGAGTCGCCCTCGACGATGAAGATCTCGGCACCTTGGGTGGCCGTATTGGTACAATCGGCGAGCTTGCCGGGAAGGCGCAGCTTGCGCACCGCGCTCTTGCGCGAGTTCTCCTTCTCCTGGCGGCGGCGGATGCGCTCCTCCGCGCGCTCGATCACGAAGTCGAGGAGTTTGTTGGCCTGCGTTGGGTTGCCGGCGAGCCAATGATCGAACGGATCCCGGATTGCGTTCTCGACGATGCGTGTGGCCTCCGCGGTCGCCAGCCGATCCTTGGTCTGGCCCTGAAATTCCGGCTCGCGGATGAACACCGAGATCATGCATGCAGCGCCGTTCATCACGTCGTCACCCGTGACTACTGTCGCGCGCTTGCCTTGGCCCACGCGCTCGGCATGGTCTTTGATGCCTTTCAGGAGGGCGCTGCGCAGGCCCGACTCGTGCGTGCCGCCGTCCGGAGTCGGAATCGTGTTGCAATAAGAAGATAAGAAGCCGTCATTATCAGCAGTCCATGCGACCGCCCATTGCGCGGCTCCGTGCACGCCGATCTTGCCCGCGCTGCCCGTGAAGATGTCGGGGTGGACCAGGGCAGCGCCATTGATCGCGTTGGACAAATACTCTTTGAGGCCGTCGGCGAAGTGGAAGGTGGCCTTCTCCGGCACGTCCTCGACGCCGCGCAGAAGCTCCTTGGCGCAGGCCCAGCGGATCTCGACGCCTCCGAACAAATAAGCCTTGGAGCGAGCCATCTTGAACACGCGCTCCGGCTTGAAATGCACCCGTGCTCCGAAAATTTCGGGATCGGGACGGAAGCGCACCTTGGTGCCGCGCCGGTTGGGGACACGCCCTAGCCTCTGCAATTTGCCTTTCGGCTTGCCGCGCTCGAACACCATGCGATGCAGCGTCTGCTCGCGCGCGACCTCCACTTCCATGCGCTCGGAGAGGGCGTTGGCCACCGAGACGCCGACGCCGTGCAAGCCGCCCGACGTCTCATACACCTTCGAGTCGAACTTTCCGCCCGCGTGCAACGTGCACATGATCACTTCGAGCGCCGACTTGTTCTTGAACTTCGGATGCGGATCGACGGGAATTCCCCGCCCATTGTCGGTCACGGTCACGAATCCGTCGGCCTCCATCTCGACGTCGATGAAGGTGGCGTGGCCGGCGAGCGCCTCGTCCATGGAATTGTCGATCACCTCGGCAAAAAGGTGATGCAGGGCCTTTTCATCGGTTCCGCCGATGTACATTCCTGGACGCCGGCGCACGGGCTCGAGGCCCTCGAGCACTTCGATGTCGCGCGCCGTGTAACGGACTTCGGCGCTGCTTACAGGCCTGCCTGCGCGCGCCGGCTTGCCGGAGTGCCGGCGCGCACTGGTCTCGGGCAAATCGGCAAACAGGTCCTTGACCGGATTTTGGATCGGGCGTTTGGCTGCTGCTTTGGCGGTCTTCGGCATGCGTCTCATTGATCGGCGAGGTGAGCGAATCAGCCGCCACTATGCCACGCCGGTGGCGGCAGCGTGACGCCGGTGTTCGGCTGAAGGAAGGCGGCTTGTCCCTCTCATATGGTCGAACTTCATCATCCGTTCAACTCGACACCCTATGCTGGCCGCTGGCTGCGGGATTTTCGCTCGATCCTTCTTGCTAAGCCCTAAACGGCGTGTTCCGCCCGCGGTGTCGCCGCACAATGTGACATCCCGGATGGCGCCGTGGGGACAGCTTGCAACCCGTCTGGCCTTGTTCGGCAAGCCGCGCTAGACCGAGGCCCAATAAGGGGGCCGCCTCCCGCATGTTCGAGAGTCTCGAAGCTCACGCCCAATCCGTGGTGGAGTTTGTGCGTGTCCATCAGGCGTGGGCGGCGCCTGTTGTTTTTGCACTCGCCTTCGGCGAGTCGCTCGCGTTCATTTCCCTGCTCGTTCCGGCCTGGGCGGCGCTGGTCGGGATCGGCGTTCTGATCAGTTCCGGCAACCTCGATTTCTGGCCGGTTTGGGTCGCGGCTTCGATCGGCGCCGCCCTCGGCGATTGGCTATCCTTCTGGATCGGCGTCAAACTCGGACCGCCGGTCGCGCACATCTGGCCGCTGTCGCGACATCCGGAACTGCTGCCCAAGGGCGAAGCATTCGTGAAGCGCTGGGGGGCGCTTGCGATTTTCATCGGCCGCTTCTTTGGACCCTTGCGCGCCTCGGTCCCGCTGGTCGCCGGCATTTTCCAGATGCCCTGGTGGCAATTTCAGCTTGCGAACTTCAGTTCGGCTTTCGTTTGGGCTGCTGTGCTTCTCACCTTGGGCGACGTGGTGGGGAAGCTTCTCGGCTGGGCCTGGCGATAGGACAAGGATCGGGTCGGCCAGCTCGGAGAGGATGTTCCTGGCCGAGGAGGCAATTCCATCATTCGGTCAACTTTCGGAGCAGCGCGCCGACGATGTTGCAGTAGTCGTCGGTCCACACCCGTTGGCCTGGGTCAGCTGCCATGGGCGTCCAATGCGGCGACTGCGTGAGGGGTCCGAAATCCTCCTCGCGACGTGCAACCGCGGCAACCGAGGAGCCGAACTTGTACGGATTGGCCTGTTCGTCGGGATCCGGCTCGTTGCTCAAAAGCGCCCTGAGCCCGTTCGCTGCGGCGATGCCTGCGACCACTGAGGCGAGCTCGAGGTGCCGGTTCGACACGTGGAGGACTGCCATGCCGTGAGGGCTGAGCTTCTTGAGGTAGATCGCCATGGCTTCGCGCGTGAGCAAATGTATGGGGACGGCGTCGGAGGAGAATGCATCGACGATGATGAGGTCGTAGGCCCCGTCGGGGGCCTCGGCGAGCGTGAGCCGCGCATCGCCGAGGATGATCGGCACATCCGGCCGGCACATCCGCACAAAGCTGAACATGTACGGGGTGCGGGCAACGCGGACCACGACCGGGTCGATCTCGTAAAAATGCACGGTATCGTCAGGCGCGGCGCGGCAGGTCAACGCGCCCACGCCGAGCCCGATCACCGCAAAGCGGATCGGTCTGTCGAGACGCGCCCGCACCGCCTCGAAGGTCTCCGAGATGGCGGAACCGTCCCAGTAATAAAACAGCAGCTCCGGCGGGTCGATCGTCGCCCGTTGGCCATCGGCTTCGTAGAGACGTTGGCCGCCGTGCAGCGTGGTTCCGTGCTGCAGGAGACGGAACTGACGGTCCGCGGTGTCCACGATCTTGGTCACGCCGAAGAAGCTGCGCACGAACATCCCCCCGGTCGCGTTGACGACGCCGTAGTTGAAGAGGAGGACGAAGCCAATGACCGCAGCGAACGGCAATGACGCACGCCAGAACAGCAGACTTGCGGCCAACAGCGCACCCACAGCCCAGTCGAAGGGCATCGCGTCAATAAGGACTGGATAAAGCATGCAAACGACGAGTACGACTGCCGCAGCCGCGATGCCGCCGAGCAGCAGGTAGCGCCGCGAGCGGTCGCGCGGCAGCGTGAGGCCCGGGCGACACAGCACGGCAAGGGCGATCAGAATCGGGTATTCCGCAACCCAGTTGAACACATGCGGCGCGATCAATGCCGTGGCAACTCCGCCAATCACGCCGCCGGTCGCTATCCAAAGATAGAAGGCGGTAAGATATCGGGGCGCCGGCCGCGTCCGCGCGAGCTCGCCATGACACATCAAGGCGTTGACGAAGAACACCGCGAGGTGAACGGCGAGGACGCCGACAATGCTCTTGATCGGGTCGAAGACGATGACCGCCACGAGCGCAACGATGGAGGGCGGCTGCAAGGCCAGGACGAGCCGGTGCGGGATGATCGGCCGGCGTGCAAATGCGATGACGAAGGTCAGCAGATAGAGCGCGAGCGGAAGCACCCACAGCAGCGGCGCCGCGGCGATGTCTGTTGAGATGTGCGCCGTCACTGCGACGAGAAGGCCCGCCGGTACCGCCGCTAGCGCGGTCCATAACGCGGTATCCTTCCAGGTCGGCGCCACATCTGCTGCGCTGCCTGCGCGCGCAACTGGGTCAGGCGTCCGCCACACCAACACGCCACACGCGGCAAGCAGCAGAATGAGGACGCAAAAGCCGACCGACCACAACTGTCCTTGGTCGCCGAGCCGCACGAATGGCTCGATGACAGTCGGATAGGACACGAGCGCGAGGAAGCTTCCGATATTGCTGGCGGCATACAGGAAATACGGGTCTTTTGCGGCGGGGTGATTGGTGCGCGCGAACCAGGCCTGAAGCAGCGGGCTGTTGGCCGCGAGCGCGAAGAACGGCAAGCCGATCGAGGCCGTGAACAACCCAATCAGCCAGAGGGCTTGCCCGCTCTCCGGCGGCCGGTCCCAGCCGGCGGTGATCGAGAGCGGCAGCGCGAAGACAGCAGCGATCATCACCGCGAGATGTGCCGCGACCGACAGCCGGCCAGCCGCGTAGCGCGTGAGCCAATGAGCGTAGGCGTAGCCGGCGAGAAGCGCAGTCTGGAAGAATACGATGGCAACCGACCACACCGACGGCGCACCGCCAAAACGCGGCAGCACCAATTTTGTGAACATCGGCTGTACCATGAACAAGAGCGAGGCGCTGAGGACGATGGGCGCCACGAACGTAGCCAGCAGCAACAGGCGTGCGGTTGTCGCGCTCGAGGTGGTCGGCGCGTTCACTGAGCGATCGACGGTTGCCATATCCTAAGCCTTACCGCGTTGCCTCAGCCGGCGAAATACCCGCACTGGTGTATCGTGCCGGCCATGACCTAGGCGAGCCAGGCTGCCATG
>CBFGVM010000300.1:0-5517 GCA_965652015.1 uncultured Alphaproteobacteria bacterium | reverse complement strand
CGCAGCACGTTCGCCTGCACCTTGAGATCGGGCGCGGCTTGCCCGGTGCGCGGAATGAACAGGCTCGCGCCCCAGCACATGAGCGAGAACACGATCATGAGGAAGGCGAAATGCGCGGGGTCGCCGCCGTCCTTGGCGGCGATGCCGCCGACGATGGTGCCGAGCAGGATGGCGATGAAGGTAGCACCCTCAACGAGCGCGTTGCCTGCGGGAAGCTCGGAGCGGGCGAGATGGTCGGGAAGGATGCCGTACTTGATCGGCCCGAACAGCGCGGCGATCACGCCGAAGAGAAACAGCGCGACGAACAGCAACGGCACCGAATGCAGGCCGAACCCGATCACTGCAATGAACGCAATGCCGATTTCGCTGAACTTGAGCCGCCGCGCCACCACCGCTTTGTCGTAGCGGTCGGCGAGTTCGCCGCCGAGCGCGGAAAGGAAGAAGTACGGCGCGATGAAGACCGCCGCGGCGAGCGTGATGAGGGCCTCGGCATCCGCACCGCCGATGTGGAACAGGATGAGAAAGACGAGCGCGTTCTTGAGGAAGTTATCGCTGAACGCCGAGAAAAACTGGGTCCAGAACAGGGGCGCGAAGCGCCGCGTCATCAGCAGAGACGAGGACATGGCTTTTCCGCCGGTTCCAATGGGCGCGCGGCCCGCAACGCGCGATGAATACTGGCAGCGGGTGCTGACGACCTAAGAGACGATAATTTGGGCAAAAGGACAATCGCCGCCGCTTAAGGTCGCAGTAGCCCAATTCAGGTGAAGTGGAGTGAGCACAAGCGGCGAACTCGGTCTTTTTTCTCCCTCTTGTGGGGAGGGAGCACAGCGAATGCGCGGTCAATTATGCATCTTTGCACGAATGAAAATGCTTCGGGCGGGGAAAGCCGCTCGCAAAAAGAAGCGGGCGGCCCGGGGCCGCCCGTTGCTCAGGTCCCGCCATGTTCGCGCCGCTAATGGCGCGGAACTCGCTGCCACCCGCGCTCCATCACAATAGCTGCCACACTTAGACAAACGGCAGCCCCACACGCGAGCGTAAATAGCGAAATCCACATGGCGACCCTCTCCGACTTCTCCTCACTAACTGTCGAGCGCGCATAAAACTCCGCAGCCGCCAATTCGTTCCCGGAACTTGTGGTAAAATACCACCTTTCAGAATAAAAAGGTCGCCGTAGACATGGCGGCATTGCAACCATTGCTTGATCGAAATCCCGCCGACGACCCGAAATTGTTCCGCGGCTTTGACGTACTCTAATCGATGCGCAACTATTCCGTGGCGGTCCTAAATCCGTCGCCCGTCCTTCGGACCGCTCCGCCGGGACACATGACGTGCAACACGCTTCGCCAGACCTGAGGGCGCGCGAGCCGCGCCGGTGACGACCGTATGAAGTTCACCGGCGACATCTGGCTCAACGCGCCACGCGCGGCGGTATTCGCGAAACTGCGCGACGCGCGCTTCTTCGCCTCATGCGTCGAGGGCGTGCAGGACCTGCGCGAAATCGACGGCGACCATTACACCGCCGTGCTGGACACGAAGGTCGCGTACCTCAAATTCAAGTTCAACGTCGCGGTCGAGGTGGCGCGGGCCGATCCGCCGCGCGAGATCGAAGCCAAGATCGATGGTACGCCGCTCGGCATCGTCGGACGGTTCACCGCGCGCTCGCTGACGCGCCTCACCGAGGGCGACGGTGGGACCAAAGTAAGCTACGAGGTCGACGCCGCGCTCACCGGCAAGCTGGGCAGCCTCGGCCAGCCGGTGCTGCGCGCCAAAGCCAAAGAGATGGAACGGCGCTTCACCGAGCGCATGCGCGCCGCCTTCGCCGAATCCAAGCCAGAGACCGCGACATGATTCCATTCGAGCTCGTCGAACCCGCGTCCCTGGGCGAAGCGATTTCGCTGCTCGATCCCGAGGATGCGACGGTGCGGCCGATCGCCGGCGGCACCGCGCTGATGCTGATGATGAAGGCGGGCGTATTTCGCCCTACGCGGCTCGTCAGCTTGCGCAAGCTCGCCGCGCACAATTCGCGCATCGCAATCGGCAAGGACGGCGCGCTCACCATCGGCGCCATGACGCCGCTGGCGCTGGTCGAGCGCTCGCCCGATGTGGCGCGCGCCGCCCCGGTGATCCCGCAGGCCATGCGGCGGCTCTCCAACATTCGCGTGCGCAACGTTGCGACCATCGGCGGCAATCTCGCGCACGGCGATCCGCACATGGACTTGCCGCCGATCCTTATTGCGTTGCGCGCCGAGGTCACGGTAGCCGGACCCAATGGCGCGACGCCAGCCGAACGCACGATCGCGGTCGAGGACCTCTTCGCCGGCTATTTCGAAACCGTATTGGCGAAGAACGAGCTGATCACGGAGCTGCGCATCCCGCCGCAAGGCCGTGCGCGCGCCGCCTATCTCAAAGTCACCACCGGCTCGGCCGAGGACTGGCCCGCGCTCGGGGTTGCGGTCGCGCTCGAGGCTGACGGCAAGGCGGTCAAATCCGCGCGTGTCGTCGTCAGCGCGGCGACCGAGAAGGCGACGCGGCTCAACGCCGTGGAACGATTGCTCGCGGGTGCAACGATCGACGAGAAGACGCTCGCACGCGCCGGCGATGCCGCGGCCGAGGAAGCCGAGTGCATCTCCGACGTGCGCGGCTCCGCCGCCTATAAACGCGAGCTCATTCGCGTCTATGTCGGCCGCGCGCTGCGCCAGGCGCGCGAAAGTTGAGAACGGAGCGATCCGGCCATGGCAACGAGCACCACGCAAAGCGGTCAGACCCCAATGGGCGCGAAAGTCGGCGGTCAGATCGGGCGCTCGCTGCCGCGGATCGAGGCGCGCGACAAGGTTACCGGGCGTGCCGAGTACACCCACACCATGCGGTTTCCCGGCATGCTGCACGCGAAAATCTTTCGCAGCACCGTCGCCCACGGCCGCATCAAGTCGATCGACACAAGCGCCGCAAAGAAGGTGCCGGGCGTCTATCGCGTAATCACCTCCGAGGACATCCGCGAAGTCATCCCCGCGCCCTATTACGGCCCGGCCTTCCACGACCAGCCGATCCTGGCGATCGACAAAGTGCATTTTGTCGGCGAGCCGGTCGCGGTGGTCCTCGCCGCCGATCCCCACGTCGCCGAGGAAGCGGTGCAACTCATCACCGCCGAGTACGAAGAACTGCCGTCCGTCTTCGACGAGGTCGAGGCCGCCGACAACAAGATCCTGGTGCATGAGGAGCTCAAGCCCGCCGGCACGTTCGCCGACCTCAAGCATCTCAAGGGCCGCAGGGGCACCAATATCGCGCTCGACTTCAAGCTGCGGCGCGGCGACGTGGACAAAGCCTTCGCCGAAGCCGCGCACGTGTTCGAACACACCTTCCGCACGCAGAAGGTGCTTCACCTCGCGCTCGAGCCGTTCGCGTCGATTGCCGATTGGAACGAGCGCGGCGTCACGCTCTACACCGCCTCCCAGGGTCCCTCATTCGTGCGCACCGAGATCGCGCGCCTGCTCGGCTGGCCGGAGAACCGCGTGCGCATCAAGGTGCCGTATCTCGGCGGCGGATTCGGCTCCAAGCTTTACATCAAGATGGAAGCGCTCGCGACCGCGCTCTCCATGATCGTGCGGCGGCCGGTCAAGGTCGCGCTCACCATGGAGGAGCAGTTCTACACCATCACACGCCACCCCAGCACGTTCCGCATCAAGACCGGCCTCGACAAGAACGGACGCATCACCGCGCGCAAATGCGAGGTGTACTGGAACGGCGGCGCCTATGCCGACGTCGGCCCGCGCGTCACGCAGAAATCAGGCTTCACCGCCTCCGGCCCCTACGACATCGACAATGTCTGGGTCGATTCCTACGCGCTCTATACCAACCTGCCGCCGGCGGGCGCGTTGCGCGGGTTCGGCATTCCGCAACTGGTGTGGGCTTACGAGAGCCACACCGACATGATCGCGCGCGCGCTCAAGCTCGATCCGCTCGAGTTTCGCCGCAAGAATGTTTTGCGCGAAGGGCAGCCACACGCTACCGGCCAGATCATAGAGAACGCCAAGCTCGAGGCCGTGCTCGACCGCGTGGCTGAGCGGCTAAACTGGGGCAAGCCGCTCGATCGCGGCACCGGCGCGCTACGCCGCGGTCGCGGCATCGCTTTCGCGATCAAGGCGGTGATCTCGCCGACGACCTCGGTCGCAAACCTCACGATTGCCGCCGACGGCAGCACCACGCTCTATTGCGGCACCGTCGATATGGGCCAGGGCTCCGACACCGCCATGGCGCAGATCGTCGGCGAGGAGCTCGATATTCCGGCCGAGAGCGTGCGGATCGTGCCGCGCGACACCGACGTCACGCCCTACGACATGGGCACGCTCGGCTCGCGCTCGCTGTTCCACATGGGCCACGCGGTGCGGCTTGCCGCGCAGGACGCGCGCGAGAAGATCAAGGCGATGGCACGCGATGTCGGCGAGCCCGAGGGGAGCAACATTCCGCTGCCCGACCTGTTCAAGAAGAAATACGGCATGCAGGCCGGCAATATCGTCGGCACGGGCACGTACAAGCCGGACTACGTGCCGCCCGATCCGGCGACCGGGCTCACTCCCAACGTGACGCCGTTCTGGATGTGCGCCGCCTCGGGCGCCGAGGTCGAAGTCGACACCGAGACCGGGCATGTGCGCATCGCGCGGCTCATCACCGCGGTCGACTGCGGCCGGCCGCTCAATCCGAAGATCGTCGAGACGCAGATTTCCGGCGCCGTGTTGATGCAGCTCGGCTTCACCATGTTCGAAAAGATGCAGCTCGACGCCGGGCAGGTGACCAACGCCTCGCTCGCCGACTACAAGATTCCGGCGCTTCTCGACGTGCCGCAGGTGATGGAGAACGAGGCGGTCGACGCCCATCAATCGAATGGTCCATACGGCGCCAAGGGCGTGGGCGAGACCGCGACCTTCTGCGTGTCGCCCGCGATCGCCAACGCCATCGAGGACGCGTGCGGCGTGCGCCTCATGGATCTTCCGCTCAACCCCGAGGCCATCTTCCGGGCGCTGCGCGTCCAGGCCAACAAACCGCTCGGGGATGAAGCATGATGCGCACGATCAGCTTCACCCTCAACGGCGAGACGGTCGCGGCCGAGATCAAGCCGCATCACAATCTCGTCGAGGTGCTGCAGCGCGAGTTCAATCTGATGGGCGCGCGCGAGAGCTGCGGGCAGGGCATGTGCGGCTGCTGCACCGTGCTGGTGAACGGCGCCGCCGTCTCCGGCTGCCTCTACTTGGCCGCGTTCGTCGACGGCGCCGAGGTGCGCACGGTCGAGTCGCTCGCGGACCCGCGCACGCAGGCGCTCAGTCCGGTGCAGGAAGCCTTCATCGAGGCCGGCGCCTTCCAATGCGGCTATTGCACGCCGGGCTTCGTGCTGATGGCAACCCAGCTGCTCGAGGCGCATCCGGAGCCGGACGAGGATCAGATCCGCCACTATCTCTCGGGCAACCTCTGCCGCTGCGCCGCCTATCCCGAGATCGTCAACGCGGTCAAGCTCGCCGCGCGCAA
>CBFGVM010000299.1:0-5526 GCA_965652015.1 uncultured Alphaproteobacteria bacterium | reverse complement strand
GTGGCACGGCAAATGTAGAACGGATGCCGCAAGCGACTTTGACGACCCGATCTATCGGCGAAGGCTCGTTGCGGCCGGATTGCTGTATACGGACGATCCGTATACTGTACGATCGAGGATCCAACGCGCAGCACGAAGATTTTCCTGTGCGCCGAGGGCGTGTGTATGATCGATGGGCGCAATGCGTCGCCCGCCAAAAACACAGAAAAAGGAGTCACGCATGATCGGTGTCAAGAAGATCGCCCACGCCACCTACGAGACGCCCGATCTCGACCAGCAGATCGAGTATTACACCGACATCCTTGGCCTCGGTCTGATCGCCAGAGAGAAGGACGCCGCCTATCTGGCCTCGACCATCGATCACCATTCGGTGGTGTTGCGAAAGGGCGGCGGCGACAGCGCGCGCTGTGTGCGGATCGGCTTTCAGCTCGGCATCGACGACGACATCGACGCGTTCGAAAAACAGACGGCGGCGCACGGCATCAAGATCGTGCGCAAGAAGGACCCGGAGCCCTCGATTGCCGAGATGGCGAGCTTCGAGGACCCCAAGGGTACTGTTATGGAGGTGTTTAAGCGCGGCGGGCCCTCGCAGCAGAAATTCCCCGACAAGGGCATCGTTCCGCACAAGCTCGGCCACGTGGCGTTCTTCGTCAAAGACGTCAAGGGCACGACTGATTTCTACTGCAACGTGCTGGGATTCCGCGTCTCCGACTGGATGGGTGATTTCTTCTCGTTTCTGCGCTGCGGCACCGATCATCACACCATCAACCTGATGCGGGCCGACGGGGATCGTCACTTCCACACCGCGTTCGAGCTGCGCGACTGGGGTCACATGCTCACCGCATGCGACTATCTGAGCCTGCACGGCTACAAGCTGCTCTGGGGCCCTGGCCGCCACGGCATCGGCCATAATCTGTTCACCTACCACCGGGCGCCGAACGGGCTGATCACCGAATTGTTCGCCCAGCTCGACCAGATGAACGAGGAACTCGGCTACTTCGAGCCGCGGCCCTGGCACCGTGACCGGCCGCAGCGGCCAAAGGTCTGGACGCCAGACCCGAATGCGGCAAACTATTGGGGGGTGGGAGCACCGGAGGAAATGCGTAAGTAGGAAACAAGGCGGCACCGATGCAGCGTCGCCGCAATGCGATCCCGAACGGGAGGCGATCCGCTTCCGGGATCAAAGGGAGGAAAAGATGATGGAACCTTGCCGCAGCGCGCTGCGCCTCCTTGGCGCTGCGCTGATCATCGGACTTGGTTTGATTTCCGGCGTGTCCGCGCAGAGCGGCAATCCGATCCGGATCGGCATGAGCCTCGCGCTCACCGGCGCCGGCGCCGCACCGAGCAAGGTGATCAACACCGCGCTTGAGATCTGGCGCGACGACGTCAACGCCAAGGGCGGGCTGCTCGGCCGCCCGGTCGAGCTCGTCATCTATGACGACCAGAGCGCGCCGGCGAACGTGCCCAACATCTACACCAAGCTCATCACAGTCGACAAAGTCGACCTGCTGCTCGGGCCCTACGGCACCAACTTCGTTGCGCCGGCGATGCCGGCCATCATCCAGCACAACAAGATGACGATCAGCTTCACCGCCATCGGCATCAACGACAAGTTCCACTACCCGAAATACTTCTCGATGGTCTCGGTTGGTCCGGAGGGCGTCAACGCCTTCTCGATCGGCTTCTTCGATCTCGCCGCGGCCCAGACACCCAAGCCGCAGACCGTTGCGATCCTCGCCGCCGACGCCGAGTTCGCCCAGAGCGCCGCCCACGGCGCCCGCGAGGAAATCAAGAAGCACGGCTTCAAGATCGTCTACGACAAGAGCTATCCGCCGAGCACAACCGATTTCGCGCCGGTGGTGCGTGCGGTGCGGGCCACCGATCCGGATATCGTCTATATCGGCGCCTATCCGCCGGACAACGTCGGCATCATCCGCGCCGCCAACGAGATAGGGCTGACGCCGAAGATGATGGGCGGCGCGATGATCGGCATGCTGGTGACGCCGATCAAGGTCCAGCTCGGCCCCGTGGCAAACGGCCTGATCGTCGGCGAGAACTTCGCCGCGGCTTTGGCGCCGAAAATCCCTGGCTCCGCCGACTTCCTCAAACGTTATGGGGAAAAAGCGGCGGCCGTCCAGATCGACCCGCTCGGCTTCGCCTGGGGCCCGTTCGCTTATTCGGCCGGCCAAGTGCTGGCGCAGGCGGTGACTGAGACAAAAAGCCTCGATCACGACAAGCTCGCCGAGTACATGCACAAGGCGAGCTTCAAGACGGTGTCGGGCGACTTCTCGTTCGGCAAGGACGGCGAATGGTCGAAGGCGCGCATGGTCTGGACCCAGGTCCAGAACGCGCAACCCAACAACCTCGATCAGTTCCGCGACGGGAAGGCGCAGCCGATCGTTTGGCCGCCCGAGGCCAAGACCGGCACCCTGATCTATCCCTACGAGAAGGCGCGGCAGAAGTAAGCGCGGGGCGCCGATGCCCTAGCGAGTCTGCCGATCCGTGAATCGCCGAAGAGCAGGAACAGGTGAGCTGGCATGGAAACGATCGGGTTCATTGGTATCGGGAAAATCGGTCTGCCGATCTGCGAAAATCTCATCAAGAGCGGCCATCGCGTGGTCGGCTTCCGGCGCGGCTCGCTGGCAGACTTCGAAAAGATCGGCGGCACGCCGGCCAAATCGCCTGCAGAAGTCGGCGAGCAGGCCGATTTCGTCTTTTCCTGCGTGCCCACGTCGGAAGCGGTGCACGAGGTCGTGCAGGGTCCGAAGGGTCTCATTCATACGGCGCGTCCAGGTCAGATCATCACCGAGCTCGGATCGCATCCCGTGCCCGACAAGGAGAGCCATGTCGCGCCGCTGGCGAAGAAGGGCGCCGTCTATCTCGACGGCGAGGTTAGCGGGACGCCCGGCATGGTCGCCGCGCGCAAGGCGGTGATCTATCTCGCCGGCGATGCCGACGCCGCGAAAAAGATCGAACCTGTGGTGAAAGGCTTTGCCGATATCTGCATCTACTTCGGGCCGTTCGGCGGCGCCAGCAAGGTCAAGCTGGTCAACAACCTCCTGGTAGCGATCAACATCGCGGCGGCGGCCGAGGCCATGGCGCTCGGCCTCAAGGCCGGCGTGGACGTGGACGCCATGATCAAGGCGGTGGCAAGCGGCAGCGGCGGCTCGACGCAGTTCGGCATCCGCGCGCCATGGATGGCGGAGCGCCGCTTCAAGCCGATCCAGGGCGCGCCCGCGCTCCTCTTCCACTATTTCGACATGATCAACGACTGGGCGGACTCCACCGGCACGGCGACGCCGCTGTTCGACCGGGCGGTCGAGCTCTACCAGCGCTGCGCCGACATGGGGCTCGCCGAGGACAACGATGTCGCAGTGATGATCGATGTGCTCAATGCGATGCCCCGCCAAAAGCACGGAAAAAAGAATCAGGCATGATTAGCGGCGTACGAATGAGACGCGTGTGGAGCGATCGACAATGATCGACGAGCATCCGACAGAGCCCCGAGCGTGATCGAGATCGAGCAACTGCGTTACGTCCGTCTGGGCACGCGCAACCTGCCGGCCGCGGTCGATTTCGCACGACGCATCCTCGGACTGCAACTGATCGAGAAAACCGACGAGCAAGCGACGTTCCGATCCGATTTTCGCGACCACACGCTGGTCTATGCGGCCGGCGACCCCATGCAGCAGTCCGTCGGGCTGGAGGTGCGCACGCAGGCGACGTTCGATCGCGCTGTCGCGGCGCTCGCGGCCAATGGCATCACGGTGACAGCCGCGGATGCACAGGCGCTGGCGCGGCGAAAGGCGCGGGCGATGGCGAGCTTTCGCGACCACAGCGGCAACACCTTCGAGCTGGTGGTGCGGCCGGAGACCTCGGGCTGGCGCTATTTTCCCTCGCGCGATGCCGGCGTCACCGGCCTTGCGGCTGTTGCGCTGCGCACCACCGCGAACGAGGCCGACGAGACGCTCTGGACCACGCTGTTCAACGGGCAGGTCAGCGATTGGGTGGGCGATGCGGCCTTTATTCGTTTCGACGATGCCCACCATCGGTTGGCGTTGCATCCCTCCAGTCGCGCCGGCGTGCTTGCGATCGAATACGCAGTCGAAGGCATGAACCAGATCATGCAGGCGATGTATTTCCTGGAATCCGCCCAAGTGAAGATCGTGCACGGGCCGGGTCGTCGGCCGACCTCGGACCAGATGTTTCTGACGTTTGCCGGACCGGACGACATGCTGTTCAGCTATGTGGCCGAGGGTGTGCGGATTGCCGACGACGGCGCTCACCGGCCGCGCCAGTTCGCCCGCAAGCGCCTTTCGTTCTGCGCTTGGGGCAGCGAGAGTACCGTGCCTGAATTCGCGGTCAGCGAGGATCAAGACTGAGGGCTGCACATGATCAACCTGGAACGGGTGTCCTACGTCCGGCTCGGCACACGGGACATTGAAGGCGCGATCCGCTTCGCTACCGACGTGCTCGGCCTGGAGGTTGCTGAAGTCAGCAAGGGCGCAATCTATTTCAAGTCGGACGAGCGCGAGCATACCCTGTGCTATTTCGAAGGCGATCCCCACGACCAAGCGGTCGCCTTCGAAGTAGGTTCGCGCGCGGCATTGTCCGCCGCCGCAAGCGAGCTGGAGCGGCTCGGGCACCCCGTTCACGCCGGCACGCCGGGCGAGGCCGAAGCCCGCAAGGTGCGCGAGTTTATTGCGTTCAACGATCCGACCGGCAACCGGATCGAGCTGGTGTGGCGGCCGGCGTACAGCGGAGCGCGCTATCATGGCACGCGCGACGCCGGCATTACCGGGTTCAGCCACGTCGGGCTATGCACGACCGACGCCGCGCGCGACGAGGCGTTCTGGACGCAAGTCTGCAATGCGCGCGTCAGCGACCGCGTCGGCGATGCACCGCTCTTACGCATCAACGAGGTGCATCACTCGATCGCGATGTTTCCGACCGACCGTGCCGGCATCCAGCACATCAATCACCAGGTGGAAAGCGCCGACGACGTGATGCGATCGTTCCGGTTCCTCAAGGAACGGCAGGTTAGAATCGTGTTCGGGCCCGGACGGCACCCGTCCTCGTCAGCCAGGTTCCTCTATTTCGAAGGACCGGACGGCATGGTGTTCGAATATTCCTCCGGCGTAAAAATGATCGCCGACGAGCTGCTTTACCGCGAACGCCAATTGACATTCGATCCGGCCGGCTTCTGCGAATGGGGAGCAAAGCCCGACATTCCCGAATTTCGCAGCTGACGCGCATTCCGGGGTTCGGAACACCGCCACCGATCCATGCTGACGGCCAGGTGAGACCGCGGGGATCGAATGATCCGACTGTAAAATGACAAGGAGGCCCACATGCTGTTTCATTGTCCAACTTGCAATCTTGGCTCTGTATCGCGCCGCCAGTTCCTCGGCGGTCTCGGAGCAGCGGGCGCAACCGCGATGCTGCCCTCACCTGCGGTCCGCGCCCAGCGTGCCAACTCGCTGATCGACACGCATCATCACTTCTATCCGCCGGGTTATCAAACGC
>CBFGVM010000298.1:0-5558 GCA_965652015.1 uncultured Alphaproteobacteria bacterium | reverse complement strand
AACTCGGGTTTACACGAGTTCGGCCGCAAGCGGGGGGAGGGAGCGGAGCGAGTTCGCCGCACGCGCTAGCCCATTGCATCGGAGACCGCCAGACATCACGCATTGTCGGTGCGCTGGCGTGCGGGTGCCGGCGAGCGAGCGCGCCAGCGTTTCACTACGACAGGAACGAGCGCGAGCACGCCGAGCGCCGCCAGCGCGGCGAGAAGCTGCGGCGTGAGCGCCGCGTCGATGTGGAACTCGAGCCGGCAGTCGGAGCGGCCGGCCGCGAGGCAGGATTGGTAGGCGGCCTGCTGCGCGGCGATCACGCTGTCGAGGCCGGCGCCGAGAAAGGCGAACACGAACGTCGCGGGGATGACGCCGAGCGCGGTTGCCGCGGCGAAAGTGGCAAGCCTAACCCCAACCAGCGCCGGAACGAGGTTGATGATCCAGAACGGAAAGATCGGCACCAGCCGCAGAAACAGAAGATAACTGAAGGCGTCTTCGCGAAAGCCCTGCGCCAGCCTTTGCGCCAATGGACCTGCCCGGCGCACGAGATAGTCCCCCACCGCGCTCTTCGCGATCAGGAAAATGCAAATCGCGCCCACCGTGGCGCCGACCACGGCCGCCGCGCCGCCGAGAACGGCACCGAACAGAATTCCGCCAGTCACCGTGAGATAGAAGCCGACCGGAATCGACAGCGCGACGGCGCCGATATAGAGCGCGACGTAGGCCGCGACTGCCGCGACTTCGTGCACCGCGATGAATTCCTTGAGCGCCGCGTGATGACGCACGAGCGTCTCGAACGAAAGCTGGCGATGCCAACCCATCGCGAACACGAGAGCCGACGCCAGGACGACGACGATCAACGGAATGAGGCGCCGCAGCGGGAATTTCGAGCTCGCGGCGCCCGCGGATGTCGAATCGTTATCGTCAGTCATGATCGATCCACGGGCATGATGCGGGCGTGCGGGCACTTGGCGGCGGGGCATCTGCAAGAGCGGCGATCCTAGCCGACCTCGAGCCGCGAAAAGGCACTTTCACCGCTTTGTGACACACGCGCTCACGCACCTCTGCCGCTGCCGCCGCGCTCGCATTGACGACTACCGCCGCCCTCCCGTATAAGCCCGCGAGTTTTGGGCCCGGCGAGCCCGCCCGTTGCGGGCCAAACAAGCCCAGAGCCAGTTCCCAACGCCAGCGGGCGAGCCACATTAAGCGCCAGCGGAGAACAAGCCGTGAAGCGGACCTTTCAACCGAGCAATCTGGTGCGCAAGCGCCGTCACGGCTTTCGCGCCCGCATGGCCACCAAAGGCGGGCGCAGGGTCGTTGCCGCGCGCCGCGCGCGTGGACGCAAGCGGCTCAGCGCCTGAACGCCCGGCGCGGGCGCCGTCTTCCCATGCAGCGGCTCAGGCATCGCGCTGATTTCGTGGCCGCCGCGACTGGAGTCAAGGTGCCGACCGCCGCATTCGTATTGCAGGCACGCAAACGGGCCGACGACGGTCCCGTCCGCGTCGGCTTTACCGTATCGAGGAAGATTGGAACCGCGGTCGAGCGCAATCGGGTACGGCGCCGGCTCAAGGAAATCGTCAGGCTATCGGCCGCAACTGGTCTTTCCTGCGGCCATGATTATGTGCTGGTCGGACGGCGCGCCGCCCTGTCGTTGCCGTTCGAGCAGATAACGCAAGATTTCGAGCGTGCGCTGCGGCGAGTTTCCAAATGAGCGACCAAAAGAACACAATCCTCGCCATCGTGCTGTCTGCGCTCGTCCTGATCGTGTGGCAGGTCTATTTCGGCATGCCGCAGATGGAGAAACAAAAACAGATCCAGCAGCAGCAGCAGTCGCAGCAGCCGCCCGGAGTGCCGCAGCAACCCGGCACGACGCAAACGCCATCGGTACCGGGAACACCAACTCAGCCCGGCGCCGTCCCCGCCCAGACGATGAGCCGGCAGGCGGTGCTTGCAGCATCGCCGCGCGTGCGCATCGAGACGCCGAGCCTCTCCGGCACGATCTCGCTCAAAGGCGGCCGCATCGACGATCTCTCGCTGGTCAAATATCGCGAGACCGTGAATGCGAACTCGCCGCCCATCGTGCTGCTCGCTCCCTCGGGGAGTCCGCATCCGTTCTATGCCGAATTCGGCTGGTCGGCGCCGACCGGGGCATCGGTGAAGCTGCCGGGCTCGGATACGATGTGGCGGCAGGAAGGCTCGGGCACGCTCGCGGTCGGCCACCCGGTGACGCTGACCTACGACAACGGCGAGGGAATCCAATTCCGCCGCACCATCGCGGTCGACGACAACTATCTCTTCACCCTCAAGGACGAGATCATCAACAAGGGAGCGGCGCCGGTCACGCTCTATCCTTATGGGCTGATCTCCCGCCATGGAACGCCGGAGACGCTTGGCTACTACATTCTGCACGAGGGACTGATCGGGGTGTTCGGCGACAAGGGTTTGCAGGAGGAAACCTACGCGAACATCGAAAAGCAGAAGGTGATCTCCTACAGCGCCACCGATGTGTGGCTCGGCATCACCGACAAGTATTGGGCCGCAACGCTCATTCCCGACACCAAGACCCATGTGGAGGCGAAATTCTCGGCCGGCACGATCGGCAACAACATCAAGACCTATCAGAGCGACTATCTCGGCCCGGCGCTGACGATCGCACCCGGCGGCACCGGCGCCGTCGACGGGCGTCTCTTCGCCGGCGCCAAAGAAGTTTCGATCGTTGACAACTACAACGACCGGCTCGGGCTCAACAAGTTCGACCGGCTCATCGATTGGGGCTGGTTCTACTTCATCACCAAGCCGCTGTTCCTGGCGATGGACTGGATCTATCGCCAGGTCGGAAATTTCGGCGTCGCCATCCTGATCATCACCGTCATCATCAAGATCATCTTCTTCCCGCTCGCCAACAAATCCTACGCGTCGATGGCGAAAATGAAGGCGGTGCAGCCGGAGATGATGGCGATCCGCGACCGCTTCGCCGACGACAAGATGAAACAGCAGCAGGCGATGATGGAGCTCTATAAGAAGGAGCAGATCAATCCGATCGCCGGCTGTCTGCCGATCATCATTCAGATCCCGGTGTTCTTCGCACTTTATAAGGTGTTGTTCGTCACCATCGAGATGCGGCACGCGCCGTTCTTCGGCTGGATCAAGGACCTCTCCGCGCCCGATCCGACCACGATCTTCAATCTGTTCGGACTCATTCCCTGGGATCCCTCGCTCGTGCCGGTGCTCGGTCCCTTCCTCATGCTCGGCATTTGGCCGCTCATCATGGGCGTGACCATGTGGTTCCAGATGAAGCTCAACCCGCCGCCGCCCGACCCGACGCAGGCGATGATCTTCAATTACATGCCGATCATCTTCACCTTCATGCTGGCGAGCTTCCCGGCCGGGCTGGTGATCTACTGGGCCTGGAACAACACGCTTTCGGTCGCCCAGCAGAGTGTGATCATGCACAAGCACGGCGCCAAGATCGAGCTGTGGGACAATCTCAAGGCGATGTTTGCCAAGAAGAAGCCGCAGGGGTGAAGAACGCGCTCCCTGTTCGCGTTTAGCCAGGTAGCGGCGCAAATCAGGAGAGTGGCTTGGGGGCCGTTGCTGGCGGCCGCGAATTTACTTCCGCGGAAATGGAAGCCGGCCGCAAACTGTTCGCGGGCGACTGGCAGTTCGCCGCCGCTGCGGGATCGGTCGAGGCGCTGCCGCCGATGCGTGGCATCGACGTCGCCGTTGCCGGGCGTTCCAATGTCGGCAAATCAAGTCTCATCAACGCGCTCACCAGTCGCCGCGCGCTGGCGCGCATCTCGCACACGCCGGGACGCACGCAGGAGCTGATCTTCTTTCGCGGCCCCTCGAAGCTCGCCCTCGTCGACATGCCCGGCTACGGCTACGCGGCCGCGTCCAAGACCAAGATCAAGGCCTGGACCACACTCATCCATGCGTTTCTGCTCGGCCGGGCCAATCTGGCCCGGGTCTATCTTCTCGTCGACGCGCGCCACGGCCTCAAGCCGACGGACGCCGAAGTGCTCGAGGCCTTGGACGAGGCCGCGGTCAACTACCAAGTCGTGCTGACCAAAGCCGACGCGACGACGCAGGCCGACCTCGCGGCACTTGTCGAGGCGACCAAGGAAGCGCTCGCCAAGCACCCCGCGGCGCACCCGGAGGTGCTGGTGACCTCGGCCCGCACCGGCGCCGGCATTCCCGAGCTGCGTGCCGCCATGGCGCGCCTCATCAAGGAACGCGGCGGTGGTTAGACCCGTTCGGCTCACGCGGGCCTGCGCGTAGGCCGGATGAGCGCCAGCGAAATCCGGGTGCCCCGCATGTCGCCATAGCGCGTCGAAGACGCGCGTAAACGCGCTTATGGCTCATGCGGGCTACCAAGGTTGCCCTCTTTCGCGCGGCGCGCCGGATCGCTAAAAGGCGCAGCGACGCCCGCCGGAAAATTCTGCCATGACCGCGCCCCACGATATCGCCCGTGTCCTGTCGGAAGCGCTCCCGCACATGCAGCGCTACGACGAGGAAACCGTCGTCGTGAAGTACGGCGGCCATGCCATGGGCGAGGAGGAGATGGCGCGAAGCTTCGCCCGCGACATCGTGTTGCTGGAGCAGACCGCAATCAATCCGGTGGTCGTGCATGGCGGCGGACCGCAGATCGGCGAAATGCTCAAGCGGCTCGGCATCAAGTCGGAATTCTCCGGGGGGCTGCGCATCACCGACGCGGCGACGATCGAGATCGTCGAAATGGTGCTCGCGGGCTCGATCAACAGCCAAATCGTCGGCTTCATCAACGAGGCGGGCGGCAAAGCGGTGGGGCTGACCGGCAAGGACGGCAACATGGTGCTCGCGCGCAAGCTGAACCGCACCGTGATCGACCCTGGCTCCAATATCGAGAAAATGGTCGACCTCGGCTTCGTCGGTGAACCCGAAAAGATCGACACGACCGTACTCACGCAAATCCTCGGCCGCGAGCTCAGTCCGGTGCTGGCCCCGCTCGCGGCCTCGGCCCAAGGCGGCACTTACAACGTCAATGCCGATACCTTTGCCGGCGCCATTGCCGGTGCGCTCAAGGCCAAACGGTTACTCTTGCTCACCGACGTGCCCGGCGTGCTCGACAAGTCCAACAAGCTGATCAAGCAGCTCTCCCCCGACGACGCGCGCGAATTGATCGCCGACGGCACCATCTCGGGCGGGATGATTCCCAAGGTCGAGACCTGCATCTATGCGCTCGAAGCGGGCGTCGAGGGTGTCGTCATCCTCGACGGCAAGGTCCCGCACGCGGTGCTGCTCGAGCTGCTGACCGACCACGGCGCCGGCACGCTGATGATGCGGTGACTGTCGTCCGCGCACGCGACGCGGCCCCTTCCCTTCGCCCAATCAAACATCACCTTCTGTCAGTCTCCTGTAAGTCTCGCGCGATTCTGAACAAACAGTCAGCGAGCGTGTCGCAGGTGCGCGCCGCACGAATGCGAAACCACACGCTGGCTCGCACGTTGACCATCGCGGGCAAGGCAGGAGGTGGTGCCATGTTCCAATGGAACCGGATCGCGGCATGTTTCATCGTTTCCGCGGCAATGGCGACG
>CBFGVM010000297.1:0-5622 GCA_965652015.1 uncultured Alphaproteobacteria bacterium | reverse complement strand
CCCCAACTGTGGCGGCGGCTTTGCGCCGAGGCCTATTCGTCCCGCGACGGAGTGGTGTCAGGGACTCTCAGTGGCGAAACGGCCGCCCTCGAGCACGAGGGTGCGGTTGTCCTACAGCCTCGAAGACATTGCGGCGCACACGCTGCGGATCAAGGACATTCCCCCCGAAGTTCGCTGAGCGGCGCTGGCCAAATCGGAAACCGGCTATTCGGGCATTCCCGCTTTGCGCAATCCTTCTTGGACCCGTGCGAACAGCTGCCGGTAGGTGGCGCTGGGGAGTGCAAGGGGAACCGGAGCCTGCGTGCGGAATGTCGACACTCTCGTGCCGGGCCGCCTTGCCGCTCGGTCTATTGGACGTGTTCGCCGCGACGCTGCCCACGTTGATCTTCATCCCATCCGATCACGTCAACTACGCTGAGACCATGCTGCACATGCGCGACGGCGTGCCCAAGCTGAAAGACTTCCCGGCGGAGCTCGGTGGCTCCGGCGCACTCATTGCCGAGTGACGCCCAAGGCGTACTGCCTTTAGCTAGGACGTATATTCATAAATCCGGGCTCTGGGATCATCGCTCAATGTCTGCTTCGCTCCGAAAGCGACCGAATTGCTGCGCGGCAGCGAAATGACGCGATGTGCCATTAGCGGCTGTGAGCAATCGCAGGAAGGCAGCCGGTTATTCGATCACCTCGTCGGCGCGTGCGAGCAGCATAGGTGGGATTTCAAGGCCGAGAGCCTTGGCGGACTTAACGTTGAGGATCAGCGTGAACTTGCTCGGCTGCTCAACCGGCAGATCCCCGGGTTTTGCGCCCTTGAGAATTTTATCCACGTAATCGGCGGCCCGCTTGTGCATGTCCTCGTAACTTGGCCCATAAGACATTAAGCCGCCGACTTCGACGAGTTCTCGATACGCATTCACGCTGGGCAGGCGGTGCTCGGCAGCGAAATCCATCATGCGCTTGCGATTGTGCAGAAACACTCGATCAGCGAGGATGAGGAGCGCGTCAGGCTTTGTCCGAACTATCGCAGCAAATGCGCCGTCCAGCTCCTCCGACGTGCGAACTTCCAACGGTTGCAGCTTTATTCCTAATGCTTGGGCTGCGGCAAACGCCTGCCGCACGGATACGGCATGAAACTCATTCGTCGGATTGAGAAAGAGGGCGACTTGGGAGAGCTTGGGAATCATTTCGCGGAGCAGCTCCAGCCGCTTGCCCTCCAGGTCCGGCGCGATCGAACTCAGTCCCGTGATGTTTCCCCTGGGGCGCGCCAGGCTCGGCACGATGCCTGTGCCCACCGGGTCGCCGACCGCGATCATGACGAGAGGTATTGTCGATGTCGCATTCTTGACCGCCAATGTCGCAGGCGTTCCCGCGGTCACGATCACATCCACCGGCACGGCAAGCAAATCGGCGACAAGCGCGGGAAATCGCTCGTACCTTCCGTCCGCCCATCGGTACTCGATGATGATATTGCGGCTCTCCTGGTAGCCAAGCTCGCCCAGGCCCTCGCGGAAAGCGCCGACGAGATTGGCTTCGAGCGCGGGGGTGGAATTGCCCATAAAGCCGATGCGCGGAATTCTTCTCGCCTGTTGCGCAGTTGTCGCCACGGGCCACGCGACCGCGGCGCCGCCAAGTAGCGATATGAACGTGCGTCGCCTCATGGGCACCCCTCCTCAGGCTTGGGGCCCCCCACATTACCACGCCCGTTGCGGAAGAACGCCGCTGTGCACAGCAGCAAAAATTGCGCGCTGATGTCGCAGATGGGTCAAAAGTGACGGAAACGATCCGCACCACTTGCCCGTCTGCGTCCGCAATACTTCAAAGCGGACATGAGTTCAGGGTTTGACGGCCACGCTGGTGGGCCTGTCTAAGCTCGGCACCGCGCCACCGTGTTAGGCTGGTAAGTTGCGCCTAGTCGCACGCCCGACCGGGATAGCAACTCGGACTTTGCGACGGCCGTCCGTTCGCGTGCGGTGACAATCCGGCCGTACATCCGCGCCGATCAGCCCGCAAGCCGTACAGACCATCCGCGACTACAACGAGCGTAGGGGCATATCGTCAGGCAGCCAGTCGGCATTCATCACCGTGCTGTGGTGACACCATCCGGACGTGCAATATCCGAGCCATGTGCGGGGGGAGCCAGAGCAGCGCACCTCTTCGGCATGCCCGCGTCGATGCATGAACGTACGCGACAGCCGCGTGCACAACTATCCGCCGCTGTGGAATGCTGCGTCCCGGGTGCGGCGGACAGTTACCGCCGCCCACGTTCCTGCTGCCGATCCGGTATCTCCATCTCGAGCAACGAGGAGCTGAGCGACTTGCCGTGCGGATCGAGCGACAGCGATCGCGTCACGCCGCCGCCGAGCGCCTCGTGGAGCACGAAATTGAGCGCGCCGATCGCGGGCAATTCGTAGCGCTCGACGCGGCCTTTGACGGTATCCGCGAAATGCGCCTGCACGCGCTCGGCGGTGACATGCTCGGCCAGGAACGCGTAGTCGCCCGGTTCGTGCGCAATAACCGAGATATTGGAAACGTTGCCCTTGTCGCCGGCGCGTGCATGGGCGAGTTCACGCAGCTTCATGATCAGCTCATTTCGTATGTTATTTGCGTCTTGACCTCCGCGCGCGGGATCAGGGTGGAGACGGCCGCGACCACCTCGCGCGCCGACTTCCAGGCGCCGCCGCCGCCGGCCGGACCGTTGAGCCAGAGCGTCTCCACTTCGTTGCCGATGCGGATCGCGTCCTTCAGCGTCCCGGTGCGTCCGATCACGCGGATGCGCGCCTCCTCGGGTTCGCGACCGCTGCCGCCGCGAGGACCGCGATGAACGCTGTCGACGCCGATGATGTCCAGGCGCAGTTCCGTCGTCACGACACCCGTCAGCTTCAGCCGCTCTGCCACGATGTCGAGCGCGAGCCTTGCCCGCGCGAGGGCGCCCGCGCCGGCATAGGAGAACTGCCCCTCGCCGACGTAGCCGTCACGATAGCCGATCGTCACCTTGAGGGTATCGGTGCGCGGGCGCCCCGTGCCGCCGGAAACAGCGACGCAATCCGAGCCGACGTGCTTGAATTGTACATTGGAAAAGTCGGCAACGACGTCAGGTTGGTAGTAGCGGGCCGGATCGTGTAGCTCGTAGAGCAATTGCTCCTTGCAGGTCTCGGGACTCACCGTCCCGCCAGTGCCGGCGAGCTTGCTGATCGTCGCCGCGCCGTCCTCGCCCACTTCGGCCAGGGGAAATCCGAGCCGCGCCAGGTCCGGCACATGCTTGTAGCCGGGATCGGCGAAGTAGCCGCCGGTGACTTGGCCGGCGCATTCCAGAAGGTGCCCGACCAGCGTGCCCTTGCCCAACCGGTCCCAGTCGTCCCATGCCCATCGGAATTCGTGCATGAGCGGCGCAAGAAACAGCGCCGGATCGCTCACGCGTCCCGTGATGACGACGTCCGCGCCGCCTGCGAGCGCCTCGACGATTGGCCCTGCACCCAGATAGGCATTCGCCGAAATCATCCGGCCCGCAACGTCGGCCACACGGCCCTGCGATTCGATTAGTGGCAAGTCGCGATGCCGCACCAGCTCCGTTACCTCGTCGCCGCTCACCGCCGCGATCTTGAGACCCGAGATTCCGATTTCGCGGGCGATCTTCGCGGCTGCGCGCGCAGCGCCGACCGGATTGGCCGCGCCCATATTGCTGATGATCCGCACTTTGTTTGCGACGCATGGGCGCAGCACGGCATTGAAACGCTCGGGCAAAAGCGCGTCGAAGCCGGCGTTGGCATCCGTCTGCCTCGCCTGTTGCGCCAGTGCGATCGTGCGTTCTGCGAGGCACTCGAAGACGAGATAGTCGAGGCGCCCGCGCTCTGCGAGTTCGACCGCGGGTTCGATGCGATCGCCGGAATAGCCGGCCCCCGCGCCGATCCTGATCATTCTCATCCCCGCACTCGATCGCGGCTGTTGCGCCGGCCCTTGACCATGTGCCGGATGATCCTATCGTTGCGCTGCGGCCGTTGTCTAACGACGTCCACGGAGGGGACCCAAGGAGCCACCCCATGAAGCTTATGCGCACCGCCGTCGCGTGCATGCTGGCCGTGCTGCCGTTCGTGCTGACATCGGCAGCGGCGCAAGATTTTCCATCGCGTGCGATCAAATTTGTGGTGCCGTTCACCGCCGGCAGCGCGACCGATACGCTTGCACGCGTCTTGGGGCAGAAGCTTAATGCCGCGCACGGTTGGACCGTGATCGTCGAGAACATGGCCGGCGCAAGCGGTCAGACGGCGGCGTCGAGTGTGGCGCGTGCCGCGCCTGATGGGCACACCGTGTTCGTCACCAGCAACACGACGCATGCCGCCAACCAGAACCTGTTCAAGAAACTCTCCTACGATCCGATTGCTGATTTCGAGCCGATCACCAAGCTGGGCAACATCACGCTGGCGCTCGCCGTGCATCCCTCGGTACCGGCAAGCAACGTGCGCGAGCTGATCGCGTACGGAAAAGCCAATCCGGGAAAGCTGTCGTTCGGGGCGGGCTCGACCTCCTCGCGCATGGCGAGCGAGATGCTCAAGGCGCGCGCCGGCTTCGACATGCTGCACGTGCCTTATCGCGCCAACCCGCTCGCGGTCGCCGACCTCCTGGGAGGGCAGATCTCGCTCGTGTTCGCCGATCTCTCCACTACCCTGCCGCAGATCCGTTCTGGCAAGGTCAAGGGCCTTGGCGTGTCCAGCCGACAGCGCTCGCCGCTTGCGCCTGAGCTGCCCACCATGATCGAGGAAGGCATCCCGGACTACGAGATGATCGGCTGGTTCGCAGCGTTCGCTCCCGCCAAGACGCCCGGGCCCGTCGTCGAAAAGCTCAACGGCGCGATCAAGGCGGCGATCGACGACAACATGGTCCAGGAGGCTTTGCTCACCGTCGGAATCGAACCGCTCACCAGTACGCCCGAGGAGTTGCGCGCCTACGTCGTCTCCGAGACCAGGAAGTGGGCCGATATCGTGAAGGCCGCCGGCATCGAGCCGGAGTGAGCTGCGTCCGCTTCGGTCAGATAGCGACCGAATTGATGCGCCGCAACGAAATGTCGCGACGTGCCATAAGGCGACATTCGCATTGCAGCAGATTTTCTTATTCGATCACCTCGTCGGCGAGCGCTAGCATTGTCGGCGGGATCTCGAGACCGAGCGCCTTCGCGGTCTTGAGGTTGATGACGAGGTCAAACTTGGTCGGCTGCTCGACCGGGAGAGCCGCGGGCTTGGCGCCGCGCAAAATCTTGTCGACATAATCGGCGGCGCGCCGGAATAGGTCGGTGAAGCTTGCTCCGTAGGACATGAGCCCCCCGGCTTGGACTTGACCGCGGTTACTGAAGATCGTCGGCAGCCGCGCGCCGAGCGCAAGGCCGTTGATGCGCGTGCGGTTGGCGTCAACGAGAGGAGCGCCCACGACATAAAGCGCGTCCGCTTGCGTGTTGAGTCTCTCGAAGGAGGGCGCAATATCCTCTGCCCGCCGGATTTCGAGTGGCGCGACTCCGATGCCGAACGTGCGAGCCGCGGCCTGAACCTCGCCCATCTCCAGCACGGATTGGGCAAAGCCAACATCAACCATGATCGCCAAGCGCCGGAGATGGGGGACAGCTTCGCGCAAGAGTTC
>CBFGVM010000296.1:0-5622 GCA_965652015.1 uncultured Alphaproteobacteria bacterium | reverse complement strand
CTTCGCGACCTCGTCGGCGGTCTCGTTCTCGAGCTTGTCGATCCTGATCTCAGGCCGCTGCGCGATGATATCGAGGTAACAAGGATGCGCGACGTAGCGCACGTAGAACACGCGCTTCACGTTGTCTTTCATTCTTTGAGATCCTCGGTGCTTGAGATAGCCCTCATGCTCAGGAGCGCCGCGTAGCGGCGCGTCTCGAAGCATGAGGCCGTCCTTCGAGACACGGGCCGCGCTTACGGCCCGCTCCTTAGGACGAGAACGGAGTGCGACTATGCCCGCTTGAACGCGGGCATCACGTCCTTGGCAAACCAGGTGAGCTGCTCTTTGAATTCCTTGGGCGGTAGGCCCTCGGCCCAGTGGATCATGAAATTTTCGAGCCCCGGATATTTGTCCGCGACCGACTTGATGCCGTCGATGACGTGCGCCGGCGGGCCGCAGAACCAGGCCTTCTGCGCGACCCCGTCGCGCAGCGAGGGCACGCCTGCGGGCGCTCCGGGCGTGCCCCAAGTGCGCCCATGCTCGTCGGCGTAGCGCACGAAGCCGAACGGTGCGAACCACTTGAAGCGTTCGTCGTGCGCGGGCTCGAGCCTGCGGATCGCCTCTTCTTCGGTGTCCGCGAGATAGATGCCGGCGCCCCAGATCATGTCCTCGCCGAGTTGCTTGCGCCGGCCGTGCCGTTCGCAGGCGGCGTGATAGGCGCGCACCACATCGTCCAAGATCTTCTGTCCGTTGAGCGTCACCATCGCCTTGAGGCCGTAGTGCGCCATCAGATCGATGGTCTTGCCGCTGGCGATCGGCATCCAGATGTCGACCGGCAAGTGCTTGGGCCGGGGAATCGCCGTGATGTCCTTGAGGGTGTAGCCGCGATACTCGACCGGGGGCGGGCACTCGTAGTACTTGCCCTTGTGGTGGAAGGCATCCTCGTTGAAGCACTTGAGCAGCAGCTCGAGCTGTTCCTCGAACAATTCGCGGTTCGCCTGCGCGTCGAGCAAAGGCGCGCCGAACGTTTCCACCTCGCGCGTGTGATAGCCGCGGCCCACCCCCATGATGACGCGCCCATCGGTGACGATGTCGGCCATCGCGTAGTCTTCGGCCAGACGGATCGGGTGCCACATGGGCAGAATGTTGAAGGCGCAGCCGAACTTGAGGCGTTGCGTCTGGGTCGCCAGCCACAATCCGAGCTGAATCAGGTTGGGCAGGCACTCGTAGCCCTCGCGCTGGAAGTGGTGCTCGGCCGTCCACAACACGTCGTAGCCGAGACGGTCCATGTGCTGCGCCACGTCGCGCGCGGTGGCGAAGGCCTCGCGCAGCCGTTCAGCGGAATAGCGCCGCTCGTTGGCGGGGGTGCCGGAGCGGCCGATATTGTCGAGCTCGATCTGGCCGACGTAGAGCACGTGGAAGCTTCTGATCATCGCGCTGTTTCCCCGGATCGACGGAGCGGCCCGACGAACATAGCATCGCGGCGGGAAAGCGCGAGCGCGTCTAGTGCCGCCACTTGATCGAGCATCCCATGCTCGCGGCCTGCTCCAGCGGACCGCGGCCGGTCTCTGCCACCTGGGTCATGGCTTCGAACAGCTCGCGACGCGCGCCCGGAACGAGGCTCGTGCGGGAGGCGTCCAGCCGGCCCCGATATTGCAGTTCGTCGTCGGCGTTGAAGCCGAAGAAATCGGGGGTGCACTTTGCGTCGTAGGCGCGCGCGAGCTCCTGCGTCTCGTCGATCACGTAGGGAAAGGGGAAACGATGCTCCCGCGCGAACCGCTTCATGTTGTCGAAGGAGTCCTGGGGATACGATTGGGTATCGTTCGGCATGACCGCAATCGTGCCGATGCCTATTCCGTCGAGCGCGCTGGCCTCCTCCACCAGGCGGTCGATGACCGCCCGCACATAAGGGCAGTGATTGCAGATAAACACCACCAGCGTCCCCTTCGGTCCACGCACGTCGGCGAGCGTGTAGAGCTTGCCGTCTACGCCCTTGAGCCTGAAGTCGCGTGCCTTCCAGCCGAAGTTACAGATGCTCGTTGCGGCGAGCGCCATGGCGCGTCTCCACATCCATCGGACCGTCTCAGTGCCGCCGGGACCGTTGCATAGCCGCCGCCAACGCGACCTACGCCAGGCCTTCGACGATGCGCAAATCGCGCTCGGCCGCTTTGCCGAATACTTTCAAAGCCGCCTGATAGGCCTCGCTATCATGCGCGGCCGCCGCTTTGTCCACGCTGTCGAACTCGATTACCACCACGCGCTGGGCGACGCCCGCCTCGTACGCCTTCGCGGCGTTGCCGCGCGCGAGAAAGCGCCCGCCCGCAGCCGCGATGGCGGGACCCGCGAGCTTCGCGTAAGCCGCCAATGCATCCGGATCTGAAATCGAGCGATAGAACGCGATCCAATACGCCTTTGCCATTGCAATCTCCGTTGCCACTGATGCCGCTGCGCGAGCTTACCGGATCGCCGCGATACTCACAAAGGCCCCTCGATGCGGAAGAAATTGAGTCGGAACCGATGTGGGCGGTCAGGATTTCAACGCCCGGAAGGGCACGCAATATTCGCCATCCGCGCACCGCTCCTGCCGTTTCTTTTTGCGCCGGACGCGCTACGCTCGTCTGCCACCGGCTCAACCCGGAGATCGGGCATGAAAACCCTCCTGGCATTCATCGGTGCTCTCGCCATCCTCTGCGTGATCGTCGCCGCGGGGTTTTTCTTCGGCGGCTTCTACAACGTAGCCGCGACAGTGGACGACCCCCCTTCGGTCAAATCGGCGCTCGCCTATATCCGTCAGGCTTCGATCATGCGGCACGCAACGGACGCGCCGCCGTCGTCGCTTGACGATCCGGCAATGGTGCAGGCGGGGGCGCGCGCGTTCTCCGAGCGCGGTTGTGCCGGCTGCCACGGCGCGCCGGGCGTGAATTGGGCCAAGTTCTCCGAAGGGTTGCGTCCCTATCCGCCCGATCTCAAGGAGCTCGTCGACAATCGCAAACCGCAAGAACTGTTCTGGGTCATCAAGCACGGCATCCACATGACCGGCATGCCGAGCTTCGGCCTGATCGAGGTGCCGGATCGCGAAATCTGGACGATCGTCGCCTTCGTCAAGAAACTGCCGAGCGTATCGGAAGCGGACTTCAAGGCTTGGTCCGCGAAACCTTGAGGCAGCCGCGATGCCTCAAGTGATCTCGACGATTTCCGCCTGCGACTTCGCGACCTCGACCGTGTCGCCGACCTGCTTGCCAAACAACGCGCGGGCCATCGGCGACACATGCGACAGCGTTCCGTGCGCGGGATCGGCCTCGTCCTCGCCGACGATCCGGAACGTCTGACGGCGCCCGTCGTCGCGGACGATGGTTACGGTCGCACCGAAATGCACTTGGCTTCGATCACTGGGCGGAGGGACGAGTTGCGCGCTTGCCCGCCGCGCAGTCCAGTAACGCAAGTCGCGAGCTACGCGCGTGAGTGTCGCGCGATCATTCGCTGCATGCGCCGCGGCGTGCTCCTGTTGAAGGCGCGCCACTTCGGCCTCGATTCGCGCAAGCCCCTCGGCGGTCACGAGGTTCGGATGCGGCGAAATAGGCCGATCCGGCAGCTCCTCGACCGCGTCCTCCATCTCTTTGACGAATGCTCTACTCATAATCAGGCGTTCCCGCTGGTGAAGATTTTTGGTTCTTCTTTGTCGGCGCTGTCCGAGCCGACTGCTTGATTATATGGGATGTCGGAAGCGATATGGAAATGGAGGGCGGCGAACTCGCTGCGCTGCAGAAACGGATTGTCGGGGAACTATTTCACCGGGAAAGAGTTCATCTCTATTGGTGCCACGTGACAATACCGTTCATGCGCGACTTTGGAGCATGCGATGTGTAAGGCCGTCACCGCTGCCCTCGCGTTGATGCTGTCGTGCGCTGGTGCCTCGGCGCAGGTGGCGCCGCAACAGCCGCAAGACGTGCTCGCTCCCACGGCGAAGCTCAACCTGACGCTGGAGCAGCGCCACACCATTCGCGAATTCGTCAAGGACATGAAGGCCGACGCAGCCGACGCCAAGGCGGAGATCGGCGAGCCGACCCCGCAAGGCATTACGCCGCGGCCGATGCCAAGCGACGTCGGCCAGAAGGTCCCGCAGGTGAAGAGCCACCGGTTTTTCCTCACCGCGCAACAGATCGTGATCGTCGATCCGAAGGACAACAAGGTCGCCGACGTGATCAAGCTCACCGAGGATTAATCGCGGGACCGCGCTACCTCGCGTTACCGAGATATCGCTTGGCAAGCATCACGTGGATGCCCTTGTTGCCATTCACCACTTGCGTCACGCGCACATCGGCGGCGAGGCTCGCCAGTGAATAGGCCTGGTAGCGATCGAGTCCCGCGCGTGCGCAAATCAGATCGAGCATCTGCCGCAGCGCAATCACCACGCAGTCGTCGAGATCGGGGTCGAACGCCATCGTGATCACATGCGTGGGTGTCTCCGCCATCGGCCATTCGAGCCGCATGTCGTCGCGCACCGTGAGCCGGAAGGTGCCGGTCAATCCGGTCTCGACCGCGGTGACGCAGACCTCGCCATCGCCCTGGACGCCGTGTCCGTCGCCGACCGAGAACAGCGCGCCGGGAACGAAGATCGGCAGATAGAGCGTCGTGCCGGCGACGAGCTCCTTGTTGTCGAGATTGCCGCCGTTCTTGCGCGGCGGCGCGGTCGACACCATGCCCCAGGCAGGCGGCGGCGCCGTGCCCATCACCCCGAAGAACGGCGCCAGCGGCACCTCCTGTCCCCAGGGCAGCCGCCAGCACTTACGCGCGCGGTCGAGCACGATATGGATGTGGCGGTTCTCGGCAAAATCGTCCGGCAAAGCGCCGGCGAGCGGGCGCACCGAGTTGTAGCCCCAGTCGTAGAATACGTCGATCGACTCGATGTCGACCTGAAGCACTTGTCCCGGTTGCGCGCCCTTGATCGCGACGGGGCCGGTCAAGATGTGCGGACCCAACTGACGCGGGACCTTTTGGTGAATGGCGGGAAGCGCCGGCGGGACCTTGAGCGGCGGCGCCGGCATGAGCTCGGGGCTGCCCGACACGGAGGAGATCGTCACGCGTTCGCCGCTCTCGACGGTCAGCCGCGGCGCAAGCCGCGCGTCGAAATATCCCCAGTGCACATTCTCAGGTCCGGGCTCGAGATGGAGAGGCATCGGCATAATCCTTGATGGAAGCGTTATTAGAGCGCGGCGACGGTATGGACCTCGATGAGGAGCGACTCCTGCACGAGGCGGTCGACGATCAGCAGCGTGTTGGGCGGATAGACGCCGTTCGCAAAAATGCGCGGAAACTCGCGCAGCCGATAGGCCATGAATTTCGCGATGTCCTGCGAATGCACAAGATAGGTCGTGAACTCGACCACATTGGCAAAGCCGGCTCCCTGCGACTTCAGCGCAGCCTCGATATTGGCGAAGACCTGCCGGCACTGCGCATCGAAATCGTCGGCACCGACAACCTTGCCGCTGCGGTCGGTTGCCACTTGTCCGGCGATGAACACGAACTCGGAGGCCTTGACGCGCGTGATCTGCGAATATTGACCCAGCGGCTTGCCCAGCGCGTCGGGATTCTGAATCGTAATCTCAGGCATGGTGGACTCCTCGGAGCGTTGATCATAGTCGA
>CBFGVM010000295.1:0-5664 GCA_965652015.1 uncultured Alphaproteobacteria bacterium | reverse complement strand
TGATAGAGTTCGGGTGAAGCGGCGGCCGCTTGCGGCGGACTCTTGCCGCTCTCGGCCGCCGAAGACCGGAAGCCAAGTCATGCCCCCGCTCAGCAATCTCGCCGTTCGCGACCTCGAGACCCTCGTTCACCCCTACACCAATCTCGCGACACTGCGCGAAACCGGTCCGCTGATCATCGAGCGCGCGCAGGGCGTGTTCGTCTACGACACCGAGGGCAAGGCCTATATCGAAGGGATGGCGGGGCTGTGGTGCACGGCGCTTGGCTACGGCAACGAAGAGTTGGTCGAGGCCGCTGCGGCGCAGATGCGTAAGCTTTCCTTTGGCCACCTTTTCACCGCCAAGAGCCATGATCCCGCGATCGAGCTCGCCGAAAGGCTCAAAGAGATTGCCCCGGTCCCGACGTCGAAAGTGTTCTTCTGCTCCTCCGGCTCGGAGGCTAATGACAGTCAGATCAAGCTCGTCTGGTACATGAACAACGCGCTCGGCCGGCCGAGAAAAAAGAAGATCATCAGCCGCCACAAGGCCTATCACGGGGTGACCGTGGCGGCGGCCTCGCTCACGGGTCTGCCCAACAATCACCTGGACTTCGATCTGCCGATCGCGGGCATTTTGCACACGGGTTGTCCGCACCATTACCGCTTCGCCCATGCCGGCGAGACCGAGGAAGAATTCGCGCGGCGATTGGCGGGCGAACTCGACGAGCTCATTCGCAAAGAGGATCCGGACACGGTTGCCGCCTTCATCGCGGAGCCGGTGATGGGTGCTGGCGGCGTGATCGTTCCGCCAAAGGACTACTTTGACGAAGTGATGAAGGTCTGCCGGGCATATGACGTGTACATGATCTCGGACGAGGTGATCTGTGGCTTCGGCCGACTTGGAACCATGTTCGGCTGTACGGCGCTTGGCTTCGAACCTCACTCGATCTCGGTGGCGAAGGCACTGACGTCGGCCTACGTGCCGATGGCGGCTCTGACGGTGCCGGAGGTGGCGTACCAGGCGATGCTGGATGAAAGCCGCAAGATCGGCACCTTCGGCCACGGCTTCACCTACTCGGGTCATCCGGTCGCGGCGGCGGTCGCGCTCAAGGCGCTCGACATCTATGCGCGCGAGCGCATCGCCGAGCAGGCCGCGCGCAAGGCGCCGCATTTCCAGGCCCGGCTCGCAGCGCTCGGCAAGCATCCGCTGGTTGGTGAAGCGCGCGGCCTCGGCCTCGTCGGTGGCGTCGAACTGGTGGCCGACAAGAAGACCAAACGCTCCTTCGACGCCAGGGCAGGCGTTGGTCCGCGGGCCGTGCGTTACGCCGAAGAGGAAGGGCTGATCGTTCGCTTCCTGATGGGCGACATCGTGTCGATCTGTCCACCGCTGATCATCACGCCGGCAGAGATCGACGAACTGTTCGACCGCCTCGGCCGCGCGCTCGATCGCACATTGGAGTGGGTAAAGCACGAACGCCTGATCGCAGGCTGAGCGCGTCAAAATGAAACGGCGCCGGGCTCGCGCCCGACGCCGCTTCCAGCCCCCTCGAGCCCTCAAAAGCGGTTGGTGTTATCAGCCGCAGCGAAGCGCGGCGCCCCCGATCCCGCGCCCAACATCACGACGATCGCGCCCATTTTGACGCGAGTGTAGAGATCGATCACGTCCTCGTTGGTCATCCGGATGCAGCCTGACGAGATCGCATGTCCGATCCATTCCGGCTGGTTGGTGCCGTGGATGCGGTACAGCGTATCCCTGCCGCTGGAGTAAAGGTAAATCCCGCGGGCGCCCATTGGATTGGCTGGGCCGCCTTCGACGTAGTTTGGAAGCGGGCCGAGGCGCCTCTTCTCATTCTCGGTCGGCGTCCAGCCCGGCCATTCCTCTTTGCGGCCGACCTTGGCGACGCCGGACCAGGACTGCGCCTCTTCGCCGACGATCACGCCGTAACGGATCGCCTGGCCGTCTGGCAGCACGTAGTAGAGGTAACGCGCATCGGGATCGACGACGATGGAGCCCGGCGTTTCTTTCCGGTGGTACTTGACGATCGCGCGCTGGTACTTTTGCGGGACGCTCACTTTCGCGTAAGGGGCATTCGCGAGCAGCTTTTTGTCACGCGCCGTCATGCTGGCTTCGGACGCCGGCTCCACCTGCGCATGCACGCACCCGCCGAGCATAAGCCCGGCCAGCAGCAATGTGACTCCCCGTCCCCCCCGTAGCGCCGCCATACCTGACCCCCTGTCGCGCTCTCTAGCGCGGCCCCAATCGGTTCGTTTGAGTCCCCAACCGCCAATTAGGTAACCAAAAGGACTCCCCAGTTCCAGGCGAGAACGGCCCCAATTCGACAGTCGTTGGAACCTGTTGCAGGAATGCCGCAGTTTTGGACCCGTGCTGTGGAAATTGCCCCCCGACCGCGGCTCGAATCCTGTCCCGCCCCAGCATCTCGACTCTAGCGCGTAATATCTTAACTTCAGGTTTACCATGTTGGCGCTCGGCGGACGCGCGCTCGCGAGCGCACAGTGCCTCTTTCTACGTTCCAAGTGAGGAACCCCAGTTTTTCCCTTTACGCTCTGTTTGAAATGTCACGATAGGACACGATTTGTTGCGCATTTCGGCCGCAGTCGCTCGCCATCCCGATGACGCGCCATTCGCGCCAATCAGACAAACCAGTGAGAACTCCTACGGAGCAACAAATGACCAAGAACAATACGGCGCAATCCAACGATAACGCCCGCCGCGACGAGCCGAATCTCGACAGCCGCTATGGCCAAATCGGAATATCTGCAGTTGCTGCCGCCCTGCCGTACCAGAGCGAGGTCAAGAACCCCGCTTACGCACCAGTCGTCCACCGCCTCGAGGAGGTGGATGGCTGAGACGGCCGCCTGATCGTCTCGCTCGGGCCTCGCCCGCCAACCTCCGCAAGCAATCCTCTCCCGACATAAGCGGACTGCGAGCCACTTAGGGGTAATGCCTGCGGCGTTGCCCCACCCGCTCATTGTCCTTGCAAGGTGAGCCTCGATTGGGCCATCACTGGCGCAATCAGTGGGCTGAGAGCGCGTCGCGCTGGGTTGGGCCGCGCGGGGTCGGCGGAGGGGTCATGCTGTGGGTCTACGTTCCGCGCGGCACATCGCTCGACCGCATCCCGGTCACGTCGGATGGCGTTGTGCCCGAAAGTGCGGTCTGGTTCGACCTCGTCAATCCCACTCCGGAGGAAGACAAGATCGTCGAGCGTCAGGTCGGCATGGCCGTTCCGACGCGCGAAGAAATGCAGGAAATCGAGGTCACCAGCCGCCTCTACGTTGAAAACGGCGCCCGTTACATGACCGCGACGCTGATGTGCCAGTCAGATACGGCCGCGCCCAAAACAACGCCGGTGACGTTCATCTTGTCCGGCCATCGGCTGACCACGGTCCGTTACGACGAGCCGCGTCCGTTCCTGATTGTCGGCAACAAGCTCGCCCGGGCTTGCCCACCGGCCGTCACCGGTGAATCCGTCCTGATGGACCTGCTCGACGCGGTGATCGATCGTGCAGCCGACATTTTGGAACGCATAGGGTCTGAGGTCGATCAGATCTCGCACGACATTTTCGAGCCGGACGCCGGGCGCGACGATCGCAGCCGAAGCTACAACGAAATCCTCAAGGCAATCGGGAAAAAAGGCGACCTCGCCTCCAAGGTGCGCGAGAGCCTGGTCTCGATCGGACGCCTGCTGCTCTACCTCGCCAACGAAGCCGACAGCATGCGCTGGGCCAAGGAGCCGAGGGCTCAGCTGCGCGGAATGCAGCGCGACGTACATTCGTTATCCGACCACGCGGCCTATCTTTCCAACAAGATCCAATTCCTGCTCGAGGCCATGCTCGGGGTGGTCACCATCGAGCAGAACAACGTGATCAAGATCTTCTCGGTCGCGGCGGTGGCATTGATGCCGCCGACGCTGATCGCGTCGATCTATGGCATGAATTTCAGGCACATGCCGGAGCTCGACTGGCAATTCGGCTACCCGGTTGCGATTGCGCTCATGCTGCTCGCCGCCGCGCTGCCCTACTTCTTCTTCAAGTGGAAGAAGTGGCTCTGAGCTGAAGGAGTCGGCCTACGCTCCGCCGTCAGACGTGCTGGCCGCCGTTGATGTGGATCTCGGCGCCGTTCACATAGGACGAGGTTTCGGTACAGAGGACATAAATGATCTTGGCCACTTCGTCCGGCGTACCGAGGCGGTGCATTGGAATTTGATGGGCCACGATCTCCTCGGTTCCTGGGGAGAGGATCGAGGTATCGATTTCGCCTGGCGCGATGGCATTGACGCGGACACCGAGCGGACCGAAGTCGGCGGCCATCTCGCGAGTGAGCGACGCGAGCGCCGCCTTCGAGGTGGCATAGGCTGCGCCCGCGAAAGGATGCACGCGCGAGCCGGCGATCGAGGTGACGTTAACGACGGACCCTTTGGCGGCCTTGAGTTCATCGAGAAGTCCGCGCGCGAGCATGATCGGCGCCAAGAAGTTCACCCGGAATACGTGGTCCCAAACCTCGAGCGTAGTATCGATGGAGGAAAGCCGCTTGCCGGCTTCGGCCTTGGGCGAGATTGCGGCGTTGTTGACCAGGGCATGCAGTTCGCCATTGTCAAGCCGCTGCTTGATCTCCGCGATCGCGCGAAGGGTTCGGTCCGGATCGGCAAGGTCGACCTGGATGTGATCCTCGGGTCCCATTTCCCACGGACAGTTCTCCGGAAATGGGTGGCGCGAGCAGGTGATGACGCGCCACCCGGCCGCCGAAAATCGCTTGACCGTGGCATGGCCGATCCCGCGGCTTGCTCCGGTGAGCAGAAGGGCGCGGCGCGGCTGGTTCGAGTGCGACGTCGCCATGACGGTGGATCCCAAAAGGTTTGCGGATGCTAGAGCGGTTTGTGTTCGGGCGAAACGGAAAACCGCGCAAGTCCGCTTTGCGGCATTAGTCTCCGCCAGTGAACGCCATCAAGGGTAGAGCCGCGTCTTGCGCCAGGGCGCGTCGAGCGTTTCGCGGCGGAATTCGAGCCGATCATGCAGCCGGAACGGCCGCTCTTGCCAGAATTCGATCAACAGGGGCCGCAGCCGGTAGCCGGTCCAGTTCGGCGGTCGAGCGATCGTCCCGAGGGCAAATCGCGCTGTGTAGAACGCAATCGCCTTCTCGAAGGCATGGCGGCTCTCGAGCGGCGCCGACTGCTTGCTGGCCCAGGTGCCGATCTGGGTGAGCCGCGGGCGCGTCGCGAAATAGGCATCGGCTTCCGCATCTTCGATCCGTTCTACCGGGCCACGCAGCCGCACCTGCCGATTGAGCGATTTCCAATAAAAGAGCAGTGCCCCTTTTTGCTCTCGATCCAATTCCTGCCCCTTTTGGCTCTCGACATTGGTGTAGAACACGAATCCTGCCTCGCCAAAGCTCTTCATGAGCACCATCCGCACGTTGGGCAGTCCCTCAGCATCGACTGTCGCCAGCGACATTGCGGTGGGATCGCGCGGCTCGCTGCGCGTCGCTTCCTCGAACCAGACGGCAAACAGCCGCAACGGCTCTTCGGCCTCAGTAAAATCACCACTTAACCCGTGTTCTATCGGAACCGATTCAGACATTCTGCGGAGTATCCGGTGCCTCGCCAAGCTCTTGGTGCGACCCCCGTTATAGAGGAACGTCACGCCGATCGCATCTGGTGGTGTTGCCGGCGC
>CBFGVM010000294.1:0-5674 GCA_965652015.1 uncultured Alphaproteobacteria bacterium | reverse complement strand
CGCGGCCGACCATCTTGTTCTTGGTCTTCTCGATGCCGCACTTCTGCGCGCCGGCGGAGGTGACTTCGCGGCAGTCGTAACCGTTCCACATGCGGTCTTCATAGAACACGTGGCCGAGCCCGTCCCATTGCGTGCCGCACTGCAGCGGCATCGTCACCATGTCGTCCGCGGCGCGGATGCCGCGCTTGTCGAGCACGCCGGAGTAAGCGTCGGTTCCGGTGCGGATCATGGTGTGGATCGGATTGGTGCGCCCCATCGCCGGATAGTTGCTTTTGGCGCCCTGCGGACCCGTGTGGTCGAAATTGAGCGCGAGCGAGATGACCTTGCCTTTGCGCACGAGTCTTGCCGCCGCGACGACGTCCTCGGGATGCGTATAGTTGAGCGTACCGATCTCGTCGGTGGGGCCCCACTTGCCCCAATTCTTGTATTTCTCGGCTGCGTCGCGGAGGTCCTGGCGCGTGATTTTCCTGGACGGCATGGCAATTCCTTTTGTTGAGAGCGCGAAGCGCTTGGTTCTGGAGAGGCGCGAGCCGGGTTTACTGCGCAGCACGCAAGGACGATGATAGCATCAATGAAATAATCGAGGGAGGACACCGTGGCTTTGCGCGCTCTCGCATTCATGGCCGCGCTGCTCTGCGCAGCGATCGTCAGCGGGCAGTCCTCGGCGCAGACTTATCCCGCACGGCCGGTGCGTTTGATCGTACCGTTCGGCGCCGGCGGTCCGACCGATGTGATCGCGCGCCTCGTGGCGCAGAAATTGTCGGAGAGGTGGGGCCAGCAGGTTTATATCGAAAACCTTCCCGGTGCCGGCGGCAATACCGGCGTGGCCACGGTCGCACGCGCACCGGCCGACGGCTACACGATCCTCGTGGTGAGTACCGGCTTCATGGTCAATCCGAGCATGTATGCGAAAGTGCCCTACGATCCGATCAAGGACTTTGCGCCAATCACTTTGGTAGCCGCCTCTCCCAACGTCGTTTCGGTGCACCCCAGTTTTCCGGCAAAGACCCTCAAGGAGCTCGTCGAGCTGGTGAAGGCTCACCCCGGCAAGTACAGTTTCGCGCAGCCCTCCATCGGCTCCACTCCGCACCTGGCCGGCGAGCTCCTCAAGCAACAATACCGGCTCGATCTCGTGACCGTGCCATTCAACAGCGCGGCGCTCGCGGTCAATTCCACCATTGGAGGCCATACCCCGATCGCATTCACCGCGCTGCCTCCGGCCATGGCCAACATCAAAGACGGAAAATTGCGGGGCCTCGCCGTGCTCAGCGTCAGGCGCGCGCCGGCATTACCGGATGTGCCGACCAACGCGGAAGCCGGCATTCCTGACCTCGAGAGCGATACGCTGACCGGCATCGTGGCGCCGGCCGGCACACCGAAGGACATCATCGATCGCTGGCGCGATGACATCGCCAAGGCGGTCGCCACGGCAGAGGTCAAGGAGCGGCTGGAGACGTTGGGTTTCGCGCCCGTCGCCAATACGCCGGATGAGTTCGGCGCGCGCATCAAGTCCGAGACTGCGAAATGGAGTAAAGTCGTCCACGACGCGAACATCCGAGCGGATTGAGCGACATCGTGCGACATCATCGGTGGTCATGCGCGGGCAGAAGCGCGTCGAAGACGCGCGTAAACGCGCTTATGACCCGCGCATCCATCGAAAAAAGCTTTATGCGATGGATTGCCGGGTCAAGCCCGGCAATGACGCGGATGGCTTACTGCTGACAACCGTTGATCATCCTGACGACGAAATGCTCCCGAAACAAAGACACCGCCCGATGACGGCCATTGTGCTTGGCCTCGCCGCGCTCCTGGTTGCGCAGGTCAGCATTGCGCAGACCTCCGTCTACCCCAGTCGGCCGGTGAAGATGGTGGCGCCGTTCGCGCCGGGCGGCCCGGTCGACGTGGTTGCGCGCGTGCTTGCGCCGAAACTGTCGGAGGGCCTTGGCCAGCAGTTCTACGTCGAGAACCATCCCGGGGGCAGCGGCAATATCGGGACCGCACTCGTGGCGAAGGCGCCGCCCGACGGCCATACCGTCCTCGTCATCAGCAGCACGCTGGTGGTGAATCCGAGCCTGTTTGCCAAGCTGGGCTTCGACACCACCACCGACCTCGCGCCCGTATCGCTCGTCGGCATATCGCCGCAAGTGCTGCTGGTGCATCCGTCCGTTCCGGCGACCAGCGTCAAAGAGCTCATCGCCTGGGTGAAAGCAGGCCCAGGACAGCACAGCTACGCCCATGCCGGGCTGGGGACGCCCGGCTACCTCGCCGGCGAAATGTTCAAACAGGCGTTCGGGCTCGATCTCGTGGCTGTCGCCTTCAACGGCGGCGGACCCGCGATCACGTCGACCATCGGCGGGCACACGCCGATCCTCTTCACCTCGATTTCCACCGCCGCCGGGCACATCAAGCAAGGCACCGTGCGCGCGCTCGCCGTCACCAGCGTGCGGCGCTCGCCCGCGCTTCCCGACGTGCCGACGCTCGCCGAAGCCGGCGCGCCCGATCAGGAATCCGAAATCATCCTCGGCGTGCTGGTGCCGGGCGGCACACCGCGGGACGTCATCGACCGCTTGCATCGCGAGATCGTCAGGATTGTCGCCCTGCCGCAGGTGCGCGAGCGCCTCTCCGCGCTCGGCTTCGAGCCGATCGCCAGCACGCCCGAGGAATTCGCCGATCGGATCAAATGGGAAATCGACAAGTGGGCGAAGGTCATTCGCGCCGCCGACATCAAGGTGCAGTGAGGTGACCAAGGTCAGCCTCCACTCACCCCCGCCTATGCGCCTAGGCGTTGAGTGAAGCTTACCGCTGGTCATGCGCGGGCTTGACCCGCGCATCCTCATCTTCGGAAAAAAAACCTTTGTGTAGATGATTGCCGGGTCAAGCCCGGCAATGACGATCTTATTAGCGGCCTACCCGCTTTCGCGGGGACGAGCGGAGGTTGATAATATGGGCATGAGGGGCCAAGGGTCTACCACAGGGAGGACCGCATGCCGATGTTCATGTGTTTGCTCAACTGGACCGACCAAGGAATTCGCGCGGTCAAGGAGGCGCCCAAGCGGGCCAAAGCCGCCCAGGAGTTGGCCAAGAAAGTGGGCGTTGAAATCAAGGAGGTCTATCTGACGTCGGGCGACAGCGATCTGCTGGTCCTGCTCGAGACGCCGAATGGCGACAACGTCGCCAAATTCGCGCTGGCGATCGGCGCGCAAGGAAACGTGCGCACCCGCACCGCCCGCATTTGGCCTCAGGCCGAATATCAAAAGATGATATCGGAACTGCCATAGAGACGCGCGCTGCTTCGTTCGCTCCCCGCAACCCGCCTCCAGGCCACGGGCTGCGGCTCTGGGCTGCTTCCTTTCGCGGGGCGAGCGGAAAATGGTCTTGGGACACTTCACCACACCAGCACGCGTTTGCGTTGAGCGTGGTGACTGGTCAAGCTGTTACGCTGCATAAGCCGCTCGGCCCCGCGGGCTAACACAGGGAAACGCCATGCGAACGATGACCGTGATAGCCCGCGTGCTCGCGCTCGGCGCGGGCACCCTCTTTGCGAGCGTGGCGTTTGCGCAAGTCCCCGGATATCCCGACCGGCCGGTGAAGATCATCGTGCCGTTCGCGGCCGCGGGGCCGACCGACGTGGTGGCTCGCCTCATTGCGAATAAGCTGTCGGAAAAATTGGGCCAGCAGTTCTACATCGAGAACACGGCGGGCGCGGGCGGCAATCTCGGAATGGGCACTGCCGCCAAGGCGCCGCCCGACGGCCATACGATCCTGTTCGTGTCGTCGAGCTACACCGTCAATACGTCACTTTACGTGAAAGCCCCCTACGATCCGGACAAGGACTTCGCACCTGTCACCAAGGCTGCGGGCTCCCCGAACGGGCTGTTCGTGCACCCCGATATTCCGGCGAAATCGGTGAAGGAGCTCGTCGAACTTCTCCGCGCCAATCCCGGCAAATACACCTTCGCCTCGCCGGGAGTAGGCACCACGCCGCATCTGTCCAGCGAGCTGTTCAAGCTCACTTTCGGGCTCGATTTCGCGCTCGCGCCGTTTCCCGGCGGCGCGCCGTCGATCCAGTCGGTGGTGGCGGGACACACCCCGATGTGCTTCCAGGCCATTCCGCCCGCAACCCAACTGGTGAAGTACGGCAAGCTGCGCGCGCTCGCCATCACCGCGGCGACGCGTTCGCCGGCGCTGCCCGACGTGCCCACCCTCGACGAGCTCGGAATCAAGGATCAGGAGGCCGAGACCATGCAGGGTGTGCTGCTGCCGGCAGGCACGCCGAAGCCGATCGTCGATCTGTTGCAGACGGAGATCGCACGCATCGTCCACTTGCCCGACGTGAAGGAGAAGTTGCTGGCGGTCGGCCTCGAGCCCAATGGAATGTCGCAGGCCGCGTTTGCCGCCTATATCAAGGCGGACATCGCCAAGTGGAAGAAGGTGATCGTCGACGCGAAAATCCCGCGCATCGGCGGATGAACGGCGTAGCCCGTATTGAGCTTAGCGAAATGCGGGAAACTTCTCGGTGCCGCCCGCCGATTTCGCTGCGCTCAATCCGGGGCTACAGCTGGTTTCACTTCGCCTGAATAGACCTAGCGAATCCGGTAATTGCCTTCGAGGAAGGCCGCGTAGGTTCGCGTGAGCCCGGTCTGCAGCGGTATGCGCGGGCGCCATCCCATTTTGGCAAGCTTGGAGCTATCGAGCAGCTTGCGCGGCATCCCATCCGGCCGCGACGCGTCGAACGCAAGTTCGCCGCGGTAATCCACCACCTGGGCGACGAGCTTGGCAAATTCGGCAATCGTCACCTCCTCACCGCTGCCAACGTTGACATGCTGTTCGTCCGAATAATGCTCGAGCACGAACATGCATGCGTCGGCGAGATCATCGACGAAAAGAAACTCGCGAAAGGGCTTCCCAGTCCCCCAGACCTTGACCGTTGCAAGGCCGTTCTCTTTTGCCTCGTGAAAGCGCCGAATGAGCGCCGGCACCACGTGACTGTTTTCCGGGTGATAGTTGTCGCCGGGTCCGTATAGGTTGGTCGGCATGACGGAAATAAAATCGGCGCCGTACTGGCGGCGGTATGCCTGACAAAGCTTGATGCCGGCGATCTTGGCGACGGCATACCATTGGTTGGTCGGTTCGAGCGGTCCGGTAAGCAGTTCTTCCTCGCGCATCGGTTGATGGGCCAATTGCGGGTAGATGCAGGAGGAGCCGAGATAGAGGAGCTTCTTGACGCCGGCCAGGTAGCTGGCGTGAACCACGTTGCGGGCAATCGCGAGATTTTGCGATATGAACTCGGCCGGATAGGCGCTGTTGGCGTGAATGCCGCCCACCTTGGCGGCGGCAACGATCACCACGTCCGGTTTGGTTGCGGCCAGAAAGCGCTCTGCTTGCTCCTGCCGCTCGAGATCGACTTCGTCGCGGCCCGCCGTGATGATATCGCATCGCACGTTTGCGAGCCGGCGCAGGATCGCGGAACCGACCATCCCGCGGTGTCCGGCGACGTAGATCTTCCTGCCGGTGAGGTCGAACAGTTTGGAGGGCATCGAATGATTGCTGTTTGCTGGTGCAAATCGGCGAATGTGGATGGCGGCGAGCCGGGATCGACTAGCACAGGACGACTCGCATGTCTTGCAGGCTTTTCCGCCGCTTCCACTGCCGGCTGATGGACGAGGAGAGCTGC
>CBFGVM010000293.1:0-5709 GCA_965652015.1 uncultured Alphaproteobacteria bacterium | reverse complement strand
ATACCGAGATGATCACCACCGGCGCGGTGCTGCACGGCCCGCGCGCGCGGCTGCTGGCGCACGATCCGGCCGAGCATCCGGTGGCGCTGCAACTCGGCGGCTGCGACCCGCGGCAACTTGCCGAATGCGCGCGCATCGCCGAGGCGTTCGGCTACGACGAGGTCAATCTCAATATCGGCTGTCCCTCGGATCGCGTACAGGAGGGCCGCTTCGGTGCCTGTCTCATGGCGGAGCCGGCCCTCGTGGGCGATTGCGTCGCCGCCATGACGGCCGCGGTCAAGCTGCCCGTCACCGTCAAATGTCGCATCGGCATAGACGATCAGGACCCGGAGGAGGCGCTCGAGGCGCTCACCTGCGCGGTCGAGCGCGCCGGCACGGCCGCGCTCATCGTTCACGCGCGCAAGGCGTGGCTCGACGGTCTGTCGCCGCGGGAGAACCGCGATATTCCTCCGCTCGATTATGCCCGCGTCTATCGGCTCAAAGCCGCGCATCCCGATCTTTGCATCGTGCTCAACGGTGGCATCGCGAGCCTTGACCAGGCGTTGGCGCACCTCGACCGCGTCGATGGCGTAATGATGGGGCGGGCGGCGTACCAGGAGCCGTGGCAACTTCTCGCCGTCGATCCGCTGCTGTTTGGCGAGCCCGCGCGCTTGACATCGGCGAAGGCTGCGGCCGAGGCCCTAATCCCCTATATCGAGCGCGAGCTTGTCCGCGGCGTGCGCCTCCACGCGGTGACGCGGCACGTTCTAGGCCTGTTCCGCGGCGTCCCCGGCGCGCGCGCATTCCGCCGGCATCTGGCGACCGAGGCAACCAAACCCGCGGCGGACGCAGCTACGTTCTGCGCAGCAATCGCGCTCATCGCGGATCTCGACGTGCCAACCGTCGCCGCGGCCTGAGCCGGGACGGCCCCTTCGGAGCACGACATGGTCCTGGGCGTGCCATTGAGCGAGCTCCTGCTGCTCGCTGCTTTGATCATCGTGGCCGGGTTCGTCACCGGGATTCTTGCGGGACTCTTCGGCATCGGCGGCGGCGCGCTCATCGTGCCGGTTCTGTACGAGGTGTTTCGGGTTCTCGGCGTGCCGGACGAGGTGCGCTTCCAGCTGTGCGTCGGTACGTCCATTGCGATCATCGTGCCGACCAACGTGTTCTCTTACTTCACACATCGCGGCAAAGGCGCGGTAATGATGGATGTCGTGCGGGCATGGGCAGTGCCCGCCGTCATTGGGGTGGCCGCCGGTTCGGCAATTGCGGCCTTTGCCCCGGCCGCGGTGCTCAAACTCGGTTTCGTGCTGATCGCAATCGTGATTGCGGCCAAGCTGCTGTTCGGCCGCGAGACCTGGCGGCTTGGCGATGATCTGCCGGGGCCTTTCGGCATGGCGGCCTATGGCGTGTTCGTTGGTCTTGCCGCTTCGCTGATGGGAATCAGCGGCGGGTCCGTCTCGAACATGATCCTAACCCTCTACGGCAAGCCGATTCACAAGGCGATCGCAACCTCAGCCGGGCTCGGCGTGCCAATCACGGCAGCTGGCACGATCGGTTACATCCTCGCCGGCCTGCCGCAGGAGGCGCTGCTGCCGCCGCTCTCGCTCGGGTTCGTCTCGCTCATCGGGTTTGCGCTGATGGCGCCGGTCTCGAGCTTCACCGCGCCTTACGGCGCGCGACTGGCCCACGTGCTATCGAAGCGCCGGCTCGAGATTGCCTTCGGCTGCTTCCTGCTGGCCGTATGCGTACGATTTGCGGTCAGCCTGATCGGATGATCGATCACGGATAGCCGCGCAGCATGAGCTTGTCCCCGCGCACCTCCCAGCTCTCCAACCGATTGAGAAAGGTCATGCCGAGTAGATTGGTGCGCAGCTGCCCGCCTTGCGCGACAAGCGCCGGGACCGAGCGCTCGGTGATGTCGCCGATCGACAGTCGGTCGAGCGTAACCGGTGCGGCGCGGGCGCGCCCGTTCGCGGTCTCGACGGTGACGGAATAGTTGAGGACTTCAAGCGGGAGGCCCGCCGCCTTGGCGGCCTCCTGGGTGAGGACGACGGCGCTCGCGCCGGTGTCGAGGACCATCGGGACGCGCGCGCCGTTGACTTGCGCCGCTACCGAGAAGCCGCCGCCGCTTCCGCGCGCGATCTCGACCGTGCGCCCTCTGGTTGCGGCATGGCCCGGGACGAGCTCGGCCATGACCCGGTCGGCCACCTCGCGCAGCTCGAAGCGATAGGTATATCCGAGCGTCAACAGCGCCGCGATCATGATCCAGATGAGAGCGGATTCGAGGGCGTGGGTGAAACGATGCCGAAACAACGCGAGCGCGATCAGGCCCACGAGCGCAAGCGCCATGATCTTCGTTTCGAGCGAGGAGGTGTCGAACCGGGAGAGCTCCGCCAGCGCCGCTTCATTCTGCTGCAGCACCAGCACAAGCAGCGCGATCGTCAGGATGGCAAGTAGGATCCAGAGCAGGCGGCGCACGATGGTGTCCTTCAGCCCAAGCTAGACCAAAATCCATTCACATCGAACCACATGCGGGTGGATGGTCGGCTCGGCTCCGGTGCTTGACCAGGGCACGATGGGCGTGATGGGGTGTAGGCGTTGGAATATACAACCGGCCGCCGGCGTTAATCCAATGTAAGCTGCGGCAGCACGGGAGCCGCCATGAAGCTTTACGATGGAGGTCGCGCGCCCAATCCGCGCCGCACGCGGATTTTTCTCGCGGAGAAGGGTATCACAGTCCCGACTGAGCAGCTCGATCTCGGCGCGATGGCGCACATGTCCGCGGCCTATGCTGCGATCAATCCGCTCAAGCGGGTCCCGGCCCTCGTTCTCGACGATGGCACGGTCATCACGGAGTCAATCGCGATCTGCCGTTACTTCGAGGCGCTCAAGCCCGACCCGTCGCTGTTCGGACGCGATGCGTTGGAGCTTGCCCGGATCGAGATGTGGAATCGGCGCCTCGAGCTGCACTTGCTGTTTCCGGTCTCGCACGTGTTTCGCAACTCGCATCCGGCGATGAAGGAGATGGAGGTGCCGCAGGTGCCGGCGTGGGCCGAAGCCAACAAGCCGCGCATCCGGGAGTTCATCGCCGTTCTCGACGACGAGTTGAAGGAGCGCCCGTTTGTTGCCGGGGATGCGTTCACGGTGGCTGACATCACCGGTCTCGTCGCTGTCGATTTCATGAAACCGGCAAAGCTCGCGGTGCCGGACGAACTCAAGCACCTCAAGCGCTGGCATGCCGACATCGCTGCCCGGCCGAGCGCCTCGGCCTGACATGCGGATCACAATCGTCGGATGTGGCGATGCCTTCGGCTCCGGCGGCCGGTTCAACACCTGCTTCTTTCTCGAGACCGCCAAGGGCACGCTGCTCGTCGACTTCGGCGCCTCCTCGCTGGTGGCACTCAAGGCGCGCGGGCTCGATCCCGACCGTATCGATGGCATCGTGCTCTCGCATCTGCACGGCGATCATTTCGGCGCGCTTCCGTTTCTCCTGCTGGACGCCCAGTTCCTTGCCCGCCGCGCGCGACCGCTGTTGATTGCGGGACCGCCGGGCACGCGCGCACGGCTCGATCAGCTACTCGAAGTGTTCTTTCCGAAATCGACCGCCAACAAGTGGCGGTTTTCATGGACGGTGATGGAGATCGAGGTCGGCCGCCCGACCGACGTGCTGGGACATTCCGTCACCACCACCGAGGTGCTGCATTACTCGGGCGCGCCCTCGACCGCGGTCGTGCTCTCGGACGGGCAGAAGCGGTTCGCCTATTCCGGCGACACCCAGTGGGTGGAGGCGCTCGTCTCCGTTGCCGATGGCGCGGATTTTTTGATCATCGAATGCTTCGCCTATTCCGGCGAACTGCCCGGCCACCTCAGCTGGGACGTGCTCAAGAAGCGCCTGCCTGATCTGCGCGCGCGGCGGATCATGGTCACCCACATGAATCCGGACATGCTCGCCCATCTCGACGAAGTCAGAGCCGCAGGCGTGCTCGTTGCCGAGGACGGGGCGGTGATCGAGATTTGAGATGAGTCGCGTCGTCGAGCACTGGGTCGTTCACCGCTCCAGCCTCGCGATGAGGCTCGACGTATCCCAGCGCCGGCCGCCCATCTTCTGCACCTCGGCGTAGAACTGGTCGACCAGCGCGCTGACCGGCAAGCTCGCGCCGTTCTTGCGCGCCTCGCCCAGGCAAATGGCAAGATCCTTGCGCATCCAATCGACTGCGAAGCCGAAATCGAACTTGCCCGCCGCCATCGTCTTGTACCGGTTTTCCATCTGCCACGACTGGGCCGCGCCTTTGGAGATGGTCTCGATCACGGCATCGACGTCGAGTCCGGCCTTCTTGGCGAAATGAATGCCTTCGGACAGTCCCTGCACCAGTCCGGCGATGCAGATCTGGTTGACCATCTTCGTGAGTTGGCCGGCCCCGGCGGGGCCTAGCAGCTTGCACATCCGCGCATAGGAAGCGATCACCTTCTCGGCGCGAGCATAAGGGTCGGCATCGCCGCCGCACATGACGGTGAGCACGCCGTTCTCGGCACCGGCCTGGCCGCCGGAGACAGGCGCATCGACGAAACCGAAGCCGCGCTCCTTCGCCTGCGCGTCGAGCTCGCGGGCGATTTCCGCAGATGCCGTTGTGTGATCGACGAACACGGTGCCGCTCTTCATGCCGTGGAAGGCGCCATTCGACCCAAGTGTCACCTCGCGCAGATCGTTGTCGTTGCCGACGCAGCACATGACGAAGTCCTGGCCTTCGGCCGCGGCTTTGGGTGTCGGTGCGCTGCGCCCACCATGTTGGGCAACCCATTTCTGCGCCTTGGCCGCGGTGCGATTGTAGACGGTGACGTCGTGGCCACCCTTATTCTTGAGATGCCCCGCCATGGGGTACCCCATGACGCCGAGACCGAGAAAAGCCACCTTCGCCATCCTGTCCTCCTCGAGCACTGCCATGCAGCCGCGCGAATACCTATATGCTGGAGTGATTGCGACGGCGCGGCTCCTGCGTCAACCATCATCGCGTTGACCGGACCGGTACGCCCCCTATGGTTGTCCATTGCAACGCAAGCATGCCGCGGAGAACCGTGGATGGCAGTGAGCAAGGAGCAGGTACTCGCAGCCCTTGAAGGCGTCCCAAGCCCGAGGGGAGCCCCGCTGCCCGGCACCGGCGCGCTTTCCGATGTGGTGGCGAGCGACGGCAAGGTGTTCTTTTCCATCACGGTCGATGCCGCCGAGGTGAAGGCTTGGGAACCCGTGCGCAAGCGCGCCGAAGAGGTCGTGCGCGCGCTGCCGGGAGTGCAATCCGCCCTCGTCGCCTTGACGGCAGAGCGCAAGGCGGGCGCGGTATCGGCCCGCCCGCCGCAAGGCGCGCGAGCTACTCCCGTGCGCGGCGCGCCGCGTGGCGAGTCCCTCCAAGGCGTGCCCGGCGTCGAGGCGATCATCGCCGTTGCCTCGGGCAAGGGCGGGGTCGGCAAATCGACGACGGCGGTCAATCTCGCGCTCGGCTTGAGCGCGCTCGGACTCAAGGTCGGGGTTCTCGACGCCGATATCTACGGTCCATCCTTGCCGAAGCTCCTCGCCATTCGGGAGCGGCCGCAGACCCTCGGTGGCACACGGCTCAAGCCGATCACGCGCTATGGGCTCACCGTCATGTCCATCGGTTTCCTCATCGACGAGGAGACGGCGATGATCTGGCGCGGGCCGATGGTGATCTCGGCGCTCACGCAGATGCTGCGCGA
>CBFGVM010000292.1:0-5736 GCA_965652015.1 uncultured Alphaproteobacteria bacterium | reverse complement strand
ATCGCGAAGTCGATCATCATGATCGCGTTCTTCTTCACGATGCCGACCAGCATGATGATGCCGATCATGGCGATGACCGACAGATCCATGCTGAACAGCATGAGCACCAGCAGCGCGCCGACGCCGGCGGAGGGCAAGCCGGAAATGATGGTGATCGGATGAATGAAGCTCTCGTAGAGAACGCCGAGCACCACGTAGGCGGCGAAGATGGCCGCCAAGATCAGCACGCCCTGGCCTTTGAGGGAGTCCTGGAACACCTGCGCCGAGCCCTGGAACCCGGTGCTGACCGTGATCGGCAGACGGAATTCGCGCTCGATTCCTTTGATGGCGTCGACCGCTTGGCCGAGCGAATAGCCGGGCGCGAGGTTGAAGGAGATGGTCACCGCGGGCTGATTGCCCTGGTGATTGACCTGCAAGGGGCCGACCGCGGGGACGAGCCGGGTGACCGCCGAGAGCGGGATCGCCGTCCCCGACGGGATGCCGGTGCCGTGGATGCCGGCACCGGGGCCCGACCCGGTTCCGGCAGCGCCGGCCACGTTGGTCTTCACGAAGATGTTCTGCAGCTGCGAGGCATCGGCCTGAAACCGCGGCTGGCTCTCGAGAATGACCTGATAATCGTTGGTCGGCGTGTAAATCGTCGCCACTTGACGGGCACCGAAGGCGTTGAACAGCTCCTGGCGAACCTGGTCGATGGTGATGCCGTAGACAGCCGCCTTTTCGCGATCGACCTCGACCGTCATCTGCGGGTTCTTGATGTAGAGGTCGGTGGTGACGTCGCGCAGCCCGTCGATCTGGGCAATCTTGTCCCGCAGTTTCGGCGTGATGTCGTAGAGCAGCTGGGTGTCGCTGGACTGCAGCGTGTACTGGTACTCGCTCTTGGACAGGCGGCCGGTGATGTTGACGTTCTGAACGTTCTGGAAATACACCGCCATTCCGGGAACGGTGTTGGCGGTATTGCGCAGGCGCTGGATCACCGCGGTGGAATTCTCCGCGCGCTGGTTCCTCGGCTTGAGCGCGATGAACATGCGGCCGATATTGAGCGTCGGATTCGGCCCGCCGGCGCCCACCGTGGAATTGACGTAGTCGACCGCGGGATCGGCGCGAACGATTTCCGCGACCTGCCGCTGCAGATCGACCATGCCCTGGAATGAAATGTCCGAGGAGCCCTCGGTCGAGGCGGAAATGAAGCCGGTATCCTCGGTGGGAAAGAAGCCCTTCGGGATGACGATGTAGAGCCAAACCGAAAGGCCCAGCGTCACCAACGTCACCACGAGGGTCGCGGCCTTAAATCGCAACACCCAATCGAGCGACCATTCGTAGGCGCGCAGCCCTGCCTTGAAGAGCCTCTCGAACGCGCGCAACGCGATATTCTGCTTCCGCTCTTCGCGATGGCTGCGCAACACGCGGGCGCACAGCATGGGCGTGAGGGTGAGTGAAACGAAGCCCGATATCACGATGGCGACCGCAATCGTCACCGCGAATTCGCGGAACACCCGGCCGACCATGCCGCCCATCAGCAGCACTGGAATGAACACGGCGATCAGCGAGAACGTGATCGAAACGATGGTGAATCCGATCTCGCGGGCGCCTTTGAGCGCCGCCTCGAACGGCCGCATCCCGCCTTCCACATGGCGCACGATGTTTTCCAGCATGACGATGGCGTCGTCGACCACGAACCCGACCGACAGCGTCAGCGCCAGCAACGTCATGTTGTTGATCGAGAAGCCGAACACGTACATCGCCGCGCAGGTGCCGATCAACGACACGGGAACCGCGAGCGAGGGAATGAAGGTCGCCGAGAAAGAGCGCAGGAATAGGAAGATCACCAGGATGACGAGAAAAATCGCGATGAGAAGCGTCTCCTGCACGTTGAGCACCGAAGCGCGGATCGACACCGAGCGGTCCATCAGCACTTCCATGCGGATCGACGGCGGAATCGACGCACGGTACTGCGGCAGATGCTCGCGTACCGCGTCCACCACCGCTACCGTATTGGCGTCCGGCTGGCGTTGGATCGCCAGCACGATGGCGCGCTCGTTGTTGAACCAGCTCGCGATCTTGTCGTTCTCGACGCTGTCGATGACGCGTGCGACCTGATCGAGGTAAACCGGAGCTCCGTTGCGATAGGCGACGACGACCTTGCGGTACTCCTCCGCCTTGGTCATCGCAGCCGAGGCCGTCAGGGTCACGCTCTGCCTGGGGCCGCTGAGCGTCCCGACTGGCGTGTTGGAGTTGGTCTTGGCGACGACGTTGCGGATGTCGTCGAGCGAAATGTTGCGCGCCGCCGCGGCCACGGGATCGACCTGCACCCGCACGGCGAATTTCTGCGCGCCGAAGACGAGCACCTGGGCGACGCCGGCGAGCTGCGAAATCTGTTGCGCCAGCGTGATCTCGCCGAATTCGTTGACCGCTGACAGAGGCAGGGTCGGCGAGACCAGACTGATATACATGATCGGGAAGTCGCCCGGATTTACCTTGCGAAAGCTCGGCGGGGTCGTCATTTCCACCGGCAGCCTGCGGGCGGCAACGGTCAGCGCCGTCTGCACGTCGAGCGCGGCGCCGTCGATATCGCGGTTGAGATCGAACTGGATCGTAATCGAGGTGATGCCGAGCGAGGACGAGGAGGTAAGCGAGGTGATGCCGGCGATGGTGGAAAGCTGGCGCTCGATCGGCGCCGCCACCGATGCCGCCATCGTTTCCGCGCTCGCGCCGGGCAGTTGTCCCTGGATGCTGATGGTCGGAAAGTCGACGGCCGGAAGCGCCGCCACCGCGAGCAGCCGGTAAGCAAAGATGCCCAGCACGATGATGGAGGCGGTGACCAGGGTGGTCAGCACCGGCCGGCGAATGCAGGTTTCCGACAGCGTCATGGATTACGATCCGGCCTTGGGTGCGCGCGCGGCAACCTTGCTCCCGTTGGAGAGCAAGAGTTGCCCATTGGTGACGACCGTTTCCCCGCCCTCGAGCCCGCTGGCGAGCACCGATTCGCTGTCGAGCACGCGTGCGACCTGGACCGGCCGCACCGTGGCAATATCGTTGTTGACGATGAATACGTAGGGCCCGGTCTGACTCACCTGGACGGCTGTCGATGGCACCGTGACCGCCTCCTCCTGGCGAAACGTCAATCGCACCTGCACGAGTGTGCCCGGCCACAGCAACTCGTCGCTATTCGGCATGGTGGCGCGGACCGGCACGGTGCCCGTCGGCGCGTCCACGCTGTTCTCGATCATCGTGACCTGGCCGCTCGCTCGCCGCGGGTCGCCGGGAATGATCGCCTCGATCGTGGCGCTCTCGTTGCCGAGCGCTTGGCGCAGATCCGGCAAGAAGCCCTGGGGAAGAGCAAACGTCACGTAGACCGGGGCGGTCTGGATGAGGGTCGCCAGCGTGGAGTCGCCGGCGCGCACAAAGTTGCCGACCTTGACCGCCGCCATGCTGGCGCGGCCGGTAATCGGCGCCCGGATCTTGCAGTAGCTGAGCTGGACGTTGAGGTTCTCGAGTTGCGCGGTGTTCGAATCGACGGAAGCCCGGTAGATATTTGTTTGCGTCCGGGCGTTCTGCAGCGTGACCAGGGTGGTCGCGTTCTTGGCGAGCAGGTCGGTATAGCGAGCGACGTCGCGTTCAGCCTGCTCGAGATTCGCCTTGGCGCCGGCGAGCAAGCCTTCCACCTGCCTCACCTGCGCTTCGAGCGTGCGGCTATCCAGCGTGAACAGCGGGTCGCCTTCGCGCACCATCGCACCGTCGCGGAAGTGCACGCCGGTGACCTCGCTGTCTACCCGCGACTTGACGGCGACGCTCGCAATGGGCGTGACGGTTCCGAGCACCTCGATGCGAACCGGAACGACTTTCCGCGTCGCGGTCACGATCTCCACCGGGATCGCACGGGAGGCGTTCTGGCGCGGGGCCTGTGCGACCGCGCCCCCCGACCACAAGCCACTGCGTGTCGCGGCGATGGCGCAGCCGGCTGCGACGAGCACCACCACCGCCCCCGCGACTACCATCCGCTTCTTCATTACACCGCCGTGCGGGCCCTCGATCCGCCCGCCGGACTCCCTCTCTTTCCCGGTGACTCGCTCAGACCGAGTCTTTTTATGCGAGAACAACGTTCTAACACATCCCTATGAGCCGCCGTCGTAAAAACGGTGTAACCTTGGGTTACAAGTCCTTCATTCCCGGCGGCACTCGCCGTCGAGTTGAAACTGTCGATCTTACACCCATCTTGCCCTGCAATGCGCGTTGCGACTTGGAACGTTAATTCCATCAAGCAGAGGGTCGACAACCTGACCGCCTGGCTAGCCGAGCGGCGGCCCGACATCGTCTGCCTGCAGGAAACCAAGTGCTTGGACGAGGCCTTTCCGCGCGAGCCTTTCGAGGGGCTCGGCTACAATATAGCAGTGCACGGCCAAAAGGCCTTCAACGGCGTCGCGCTGCTGTCGAGATACCCCCTCGAGGAGGTCACCCCGCGCTTGCCGGGCGACGAGGCCGACAGCCATGCCCGATTTCTGGAGGCGGTGGTGTCGACCGGGCAAGGCGTGCTGCGTTTCGCATCCGTTTACTTGCCCAATGGCAATCCGCCGAATACCGAGAAATATTCTTATAAAATCAGCTGGATGGACCGGCTTATTCATTACGCGCGTGAGCGCCTGCTATTGGAAGAGCCACTGGTTCTGGGTGGGGATTTCAATGTCATCCCAACCGAGCTCGATGCGCGCTTCCCCGAGCGTTGGGTGAACGACGCACTTTTCCTGCCGCGCACGCGCCAGAAATTTCGCACGCTCTATCATCTGGGACTGATCGACGCAGTGCGAGCGGGAAGCGACGGTCCCGGTCCCTTCACGTTCTGGGACTACCAGGCCGGCGCCTGGCAGAAGAACGACGGCATCCGCATCGACCATCTTCTGCTGTCACCGCAAGCAGCCGATCGACTGACCGCCGCCGGCATCGACAAGCATGTGCGCGGCTGGGAAAAGCCGTCTGACCACGTCCCGGTGTGGGCGGATCTCGAGCTCAGTGCTTGAAGAAGCTGTCGAGCACGTTCCACGGCAGCTTGTAGTTCACTCCGACGCGGACGATGTGGTCCTCGAGGTGCAGGCGCTGATTGCTCGGGAAAGCCGGACTGGGCGCGGGATTGAAATAGGATTTGTCCTGCAATCCGACGTAGAGGTACTCAACCTTCGCCGACCAATCCTGATTGAGCTTGAACTCGACGCCGCCGCCCGCGCTCCAGCCCCAATGCCACTGCCGATCTGAAATGGTCCCGGCAGGAGCGACGATGCTACTCGTGACGTCGGCGAGCGCGCCGCCTGCGGTGGCGTAGAGCAGCCAGTTGTCCCGCGCGTAGCCGATACGGCCGCGGAAAGTCGAGAGCCACCGCTCGTTCACCTCATTGCTGAACGCGGCATTGGGGGGAAACTCGATCGCGCTGCCCTTCTTGTTCGCAATCGAAATGTCGCCCTCCAAGCCGAACACCGCGTTCCCGCCGTGCACGTTGAAGCCCGCCGTTATTCCGACGATGCCGCCGCCAAGGTCAAAGCGCGGTGTCTGATCGGCCCCGGTTGCGTTGTTGCGCAACGCCGCTCCGCCCCACGCGCCGCCGCCGGCGATTCCGACGTAAGAGCCGGCCCAGGGCGCGATCGCAGGTGTCCCGTAGATCGGCGCGATGCTTAGATCAGCGGCAAGCGCCGGCGCCAGCCTCGCCGACGCCGAAACCAATGCCAACGCCGCCGTGCTTACGCACAGCGT
>CBFGVM010000291.1:0-5758 GCA_965652015.1 uncultured Alphaproteobacteria bacterium | reverse complement strand
CCCGGTAGTGGCGGCGGTGAGCCGGACCAGATAGGCGCGATCTTCCGGTTGCATGCCGCGATGACTTGAGGTGGTGAGCAGGATGCGGGCCGCCTCTGCCCGTGGGTAGTCGAGATCGGTATTGGGCCGCCGCTCGGCGCGGAACAGCCGATCAAGATCGAAAGCGATCAGGTTTTCGCCACCAACGGACGTGGACGGCCCAGCCTGACCGCCGGACGGCGCCGCAAGACGGGTCAGCGACTGGGCGGTGGCCAACCCGATCAACGCAGTCAACAAGGTCGCAAGCGCCCAGACCAACAGACCGTGCAATCCGTCGCGCAAGTCGACGTTCTCGCGAGAGGCCAGTTGCGTGCGCATTAGACCCGCCAAATAACCGCCAAGCCCGTAGGACGCGACCGCCGCCAAGACCATGTACAACCCCGACAGCAGCACAAGGGCAAAGGAAGCGTCGCGCCAGGTCGGTGCCGCCGAACTGACGGAAAGACCCACGGCTATCGCAAACGCGTGCAGTACGAGACCAAGCGCTGCCGCGACGATACCGCCGGCAACGATCGGACCCCATTCGGGATAGAGAAATCGCTCCACCAGGGACACCGGACGTGGGTCCGACGTCGGCCGCGGATCCACGGGCCCGGGACCGGGATATGTGGATGTCATGGCAATCTCCTCCAACTGCCGATTAACGCAGGCCGAAGAACGAGAGAATCGCCATGATTACGACGATTAGGCCGATGAGATAGATCAAGCCATGCATGGGCGGCTCCGTTCGGTGTTGTCCCTCCCAGAGACACCAAACAAAACCGGCCGAAGGCAAAAACGTTCCTTGCGCAGCAGGGCGCTCCGCATGTGCGCGCGCTATTCCCTTTCACTCGAAAGATTCTTGTTACATGAGTCAGGCAGATGACATTTCGATCGGGCTTTACGGATCGAAACGCTCCGCGCTGTAAGGAGCCGGATCACAGAACGGCGTCGCTCCCGTCATCATCTCGGCCAAGAGGCGGCCGGTGGCTGGCCCGAGGGTCAATCCCCAGTGGGCGTGGCCGTAGCCGAGCCAGAGCCCCGGCTGTCCCGGCGCGGGGCCGATGATGGGGCGCGAATCTGCAAAGCACGGCCGGCTGCCCATCCACGGCGAATCCTCGACCGGCGCGCCGAGTGGAAAGAGCGCCCTCGCCGCCGGCAGCAGACGCTCGAACTGCACCGGCGTCGGCGGCGCATCGCGCGCGGCAAACTCGACGCCGGTGGTGAGCCGGATGCCCTGCTCCATCGGCGCGAGGCAATAGCCGTTCTCAATGTCGACCACCGGCCGCGCCAGCGCCGCGTTGCCGGTGGCGCGGTAGTGGCGGTGATAGCCACGCTTGACGCCGAGCGGTAGCCTGATGCCGAGCGGCTCGAGCACATCGGGTGCGAATGGTCCGAGCGCCACCACCGCGTGCTCGGCATCGAGCAGTCCCTCGGGCGTCTCGAGGCGCCAGTGCGCGTTGGCGCGGCGCAGCGCGCGCGCGTCACCACGCATCACCACGCCGCCGAGCGCGGCAAAGCGCGCGGCATAAGCCTGGGTCACGGCGAGCGGGTTGGTGATGCTGGCGGCGCGCGGCCAATGCACGGCGTGACGAAAGACCGGGGCGAGGCTCGGCTCGAGCTCGCGCGCTCCATCGGGGTCGAGCACGTGCTGGGGCATGCCGAACTCCTGCGCCAGCGCGAACTCGCGCTTCAATGCGTCGAAGGCGCGGTCGCTACGATAGAGCTTGAGCCAGCCTTGCTTGTGCAGAAAGCGCTCGGCGCCGGCCTCCGCGAGCAAGGCCTCGTGCTCGACGAGCGCGCGCGCAAATAGCGGACGCATCAACCGCGCAGTCTCGACCAGCCGCTCGGGACGCGAGGCGGAGCGAAACGCGATGAGCCACGGCGCCACCTGGGGCAGAAAGCTCAGGTGATAATTGGCTTCCGGCGCGCGCTTGAGCGCTATCCGCAACAGGGCGATCGGGTCCGACGGGAACGCTGGCGGAAAGACCGTATTGCCTTCGATCACGCCGGCATTGCCGTAAGAGGTCTCCTCGCCGGGCGCACGGCGATCGACCAGCGCCACCGCAAGGCCACGCTTGGCGAGATGCAGCGCAATCGAGGTGCCGACGATGCCGGCGCCGAGCACGGTGGCATCGACGCGTGCCATGCTGTCTCCAAATATTTGCGCCGCCCGCGTGCCAAGCGGACGGCAGTGACTGTTTGCCGCCTTATCATATGGTGTGCAAGGGCAGCGCGGGCAGGCGTGCTGAGCGCCTTGAGAGCGGGCTGCGTTAATTTCCTGTCACACGGAAACAGCGCCACATCGTCCCCTCCCCCACTTGCAGCCGAACTCGGGTTTACCCGACTTCGGCCACTTTTATTGACCGGCCGAAGTCGGAAACATCCGACTTCGGCTGGAGGGACAGGGAGGGGGCATGCGACAAGATGGAGTGTGTGCGCTCACCCCCTCTCACTCCTCCCCCGCAAGCGGGGGAGGGAGCGAACCGAGCTTGTCGCTCGTAGTGATGATATCTCGTCCAAGTTTGTATTAATGGCGCCAGGGTGCACGCCGGCTCCGTTGCCGCTGCCCCCCGCGCCGTGTTAGCGAACGGCCGGAGAAGACGATGCAGCAGCCGCTCTTGATCGCCCCGTCGATTTTGTCGGCCGATTTCGCCAAGCTCGGCGAGGAGGTACGCGCGGTCGACGCCGCCGGTGCCGACTGGATCCACGTCGACGTCATGGACGGGCACTTCGTGCCCAATATCTCGATCGGGCCCGACGTCGTGAAAGCGCTGCGCCCGCACACCAAGAAGCTGCTCGACGTGCACCTGATGATCGCGCCCTGCGATCCCTATCTCGAAGCCTTCGCCAAGGCAGGCGCCGACATCATCACCGTCCATGTCGAAGCGGGCCCGCACATACACCGCTCGCTGCAGAAAATCCGGGCGCTCGGCCCGAAGGCCGGAGTCACGCTCAACCCCGGCACGCCCGTGAGCACCATCGAGCCGGTGATCGACCTCGTCGACCTCATTCTGGTGATGTCGGTCAACCCGGGCTTCGGCGGCCAGGGTTTCATTCGGTACGCGGCGGAGAAGATCTCGCAGGTGCGGGCGCTCGCCGACCGGCGAGCGATCGACGTCGAGGTCGATGGCGGCATCACGGCCGAGACCGCGCCGATGGCGGCGCATGCCGGCGCCAACGTGTTGGTCGCGGGCTCCGCCATCTTCAAGAGCGGCAAGCCGGAGAATTATCGCGCCAACATCGCCGCCATCCGCAACGCCGCAGCGCTCGCGCGTGGGGAGGCGGCGTAATGGGCGTTCTGGTCGAGGGTAAGTGGCAGGACGGGCAGCTTCCCCAGGAAACCGGCGCCAGCGGCGAGTTCCGCCGCGCCGACAGCAGCTTCCGCGATCGCATCACGGCGGATGGCTCGTCCGGCTTCAAGGCCGAGCCCGGGCGCTATCACCTCTACGTTGCCCACGGCTGTCCGTGGGCGCACCGCACGCTGATCTATCGCTCGCTCAAGAAGCTCAACGATGCGATTACGGTCGCCTATGCACTTCCGGGGCTGAGACAGCAAGGCTGGACCTACGAGCACAATCCGGCCTTCCCGGACTGCACTCCGGACACCGTCAACGGCTTTCATTATCTGCATCAGGCCTATACCGCGACCGACGCTCGCTACACCGGCAAAGTCACGGTGCCGACGCTGTGGGACAAGAAGACCGGGCGCATCGTCAACAACGAGTCCTCCGAAATCATCCGCATGCTCAACAGCGAATTCAACGGCATCGCCGGCGACGACACGGATTTTTACCCGAAGCCGCTGCGCGCCGAGATCGATCGCCTCAACGAGGTGATCTATGCCAACGTCAACAATGGCGTCTATCGCTGCGGCTTCGCGAAGTCGCAAGCCGCTTACGAGGCGGCCTACGACGCGCTGTTCGCCGCCTTGGACGAGCTCGACGCGCGGCTTGCGCGCCAGCGTTATCTCGTTGGCCGCACGATCACCGAGGCCGATTGGCGGCTGTTTCCCACGCTGGTGCGCTTCGACGTCGCCTATTTCTCGCTGTTTCGCTGCAACAAGCAGCGCATCGCGGATTATCCCAATCTCGCGAACTACATGCGCGAGCTCTATCAGATGCCCGGCATCGCCGAGACGGTGACGCCGCGTTATTACGTGATCAATTACTGGTCGATTGCGCGCATCAATCCGAGCGGCATCATCCCCAAGGGCACGCCGGTCGACTACGCGGCGCCGCACGATCGCGCCCGGCTGGGGAGCTAGACTAGAATCCCCCGGCTAAGCCCGTAGACCCCGTTCTAATCCGGCTTGGCACCGGAGAACTTGACCACCTTTGCCCACTTCTCGGTTTCATCGACGACGAGCTGCCCGAACTCGGCAGCCGAGCCGCCAATGAGCGAGGCGCCGAGCTCGGCAAAGCGCGCCTTCGCCTTGGGATCGTCGAGGATCGCGGTGATCTCCTTGTTGAGCTTGTCGATGATCGCATCGGGCGTTCCCTTCGGCACCCCGACGCCGTACCACGCGCTTGCCTCGTATCCCGGCACGAAATCAGCGACGGTCGGCAGGTCCGGCAGCACATGGGAGCGCGCCGCGGTGGTCACCGCCAAGGGCCGCAACTTGCCCGCCCTGATGAACTCGAGCGATGTCGGCACGTTGTCGAACATCACTTGCACCTGGCCGCTGATCAGGTCGGTGAGCGCCGGCGCCCCGCCGCGATATGGCACGTGCACCATGTTGATGCCGGTCATCATCTTGAACAGTTCGCCGGACACGTGGATGGTCGAGCCGGCGCCGGAGGACGCCATGTTGAGCTTGCCCGGATTGGCTTTCGCGTAGGCGATGAGTTCGGGGACGGTCTTGGCCGGCACCGACGGGTTCACCACAATCACATTGGGAAACCGGATGAGGCCCGCGACCGGGGCGATGTCGCGCATGAAATTGTGGTTGAGCTTTTCGTAAAGCGTCGCGTTGATCGCGTTCGCGGGAGCGACCAGGAGGAGCGTATAGCCGTCCGGCGGCGCATTCACGACGGTCTCGGTCGCAATATTGGTGCCCGCGCCCGGCCGGCTTTCGATCACGACCGGCTGACCGAGGCGCTCCGACAACCATTGCCCGATGAGTCGCGCGGTGATGTCGGCCGAGCCGCCGGGAGGATAGCCGATGACCAATCGCACCGGCCGTGTCGGATAGGTTTGCGCGGGCGCGATGCGCGGCAGGGTTGGCAGCGCGGCAGCAGCCGCTGCCAGATATAGAAATCGCCGACGCGGGAGGCTCATTGGGTCCGCGCCTTCGCCACGAACGCGCGCGCGGCGGCGATGTCGGGGCGCACCGGATCGGCACCCTCGGTGAGCGCAACCGCCGCGGCATAGTGCGGGCGCGCGGCGGCGGCATCGCCCAGCGCCTCGGCGGCCTTGGCGGCGCCGAGCGTGGCGCCGAGCCGGTGCGGCTCCTTCTTCAGCGTCGCCTCATACGCGGCGAGCGCATCCTTGGCCATGCCGCGCTCCAATAGCATCGCGCCGTAAAGCTCGCGCGCAGGCGCGAGCGGCCCGGGCGTGACCGGCGATTTTTCGGTTTTATCCTCGGCATCGGCGGCAGCCGCCATGGTCTTGAGTGCTTCCTCGTACTGACCCTCCGCGTAGAGCAGCCAGGCGCTTGCCACCTGCCGCTGAATGTCGACCTGCTCCGCCCAATAGGTGTCCTTGGCGTCCCGGAGCTTGTCACGCAGCTCCGCGAGCC
>CBFGVM010000290.1:0-5775 GCA_965652015.1 uncultured Alphaproteobacteria bacterium | reverse complement strand
CGTTCGGTTTGCTCCCCCCCCTTGCGGGGAGGGGTTGGGGGTGGGGCTCCTGCGATCGAGGCGCGCATACTGCCACAAGCACCACCCCCACCCCGCGCGCTTCGCGCGCGACCCTCCCCACAAGGGGGAGGGTAAAGACCGAGCTCGCGGCTTGCGTTGATCTCACTCCCACGAACGCGGCTCTACGAACAACATCGTCCCGTCATCGCCAGCGCCACCCGCTCCTCCTCGGTGAGCTTGTCGTGCGCATGCTCATGCGCGTGCGCGTGCGAGGGAGCAGGCGGCGGCACGCCGGTGTCGGCGATCGGCTCGTCCTGCGGTAGATCCTGCCGGCGCATCTCGGCGCGGCGCGCCGCGGTCGCCGCCGCGTCGATGGTATTCGTGGCGGGCGCGAACACGGCGCCGTAATAGGTCTCGGCCGCGTGCTTGCTGACGTAGCCGCAGCGCACGTCGCGTGCGAGAGCCTCGAGGTCGCGCTCGAGCGGCGAGCCGAATCCGCCACCGCCACCGGAGCGCAGGATATAGGCGTCGCCCGCGTGCAGGACTTGGTTGAGCGCCTTGCCGTTGTGAAAGCGCTGCTCCTCTGCCGAACCAAAACGGTGAATGGCGACCGAATTGCCGAAAGCGGAGAGCCCGCCTTCGAGGCCCCACGGCTTGCACTTCACCCGGTCCATCTGTGAGTTGAAGCGAATGTCATGGCGCGCCTGCACCACCTGCTCGCAGCCAAGCCCGCCGCGGAAGCGGCCAGCGCCGCCCGAGTCCGGGCGTAGCGCGTAACGCTCGACCAGCAGCGGATATTTCGCTTCCACCTGCTCGGAAGGCCCATTGTGCGTATCGCCGTCGTTCATGGCGATGGTGGCATTGCGTCCGTCGCTGTTGTGCTTGGCGCCCCAACCGCCACCGATCAAACCTCCGAGGTAGATGTAGAAGCTGTCGTCCTGCGGCCGGCGGCCATTGACGCGTCCGACCACGAGATCGGCGTGGTGCCCGGCGATGATGCGCTCGGGAATCGCGGGCGCGAGCGCCTTGAAGATCGTGTCGATGATGGTCATGGGATAGGTCATCCACATGCGCATTGCGGCGGGCTTGAGCGCGCTGACCACGCGGCCCGGCGGCAGCACGATCTCGAGCGCGCGGAACTGGCCGTCGTTGATCGGCAAATCGAGCGGCGAGGTCAGGCATTTGAATGCCACCTGGCAGCAGGAGCGGCCGGCCGTCTCGCCCGAGTTGTAGAAGCCTGCGACCTGCTTCGCCACGTCGGTGAGATCGACCTTCATCCGCTCGCCGGCGATTTCGACGCGCACGCGAATCGGCACCCGTTCGCCGAGCCTGACGCCGTCGTCGTCCATGAAGGATTCGGCCTCGTAGACGCCGTCGGGGATCTCCCGCACCCGCGCGCGGGTCGCGGCCTCGCTGTGGGCCATGATCGCTTCGATGCCGCCGAGCACGGCATCGCGGCCGTATTTCTGGATCATTTCCAGAAAACGCCGCTCGCCGGTTTTGACCGCGGCAACCTGGGCGCGGAAGTCGCCCATGGCGCGTTCGGGCAGGCGAACGTTGGTGCGGATGATCGAGATGAGCTCTTCGTTCGGCACGCCCCTGCGATAGATCTTCACGATCGGCATCTGCAGGCCTTCGGAAAAGATGTCGGTCGTGGCGCCGTCGAGCGTGCCACCGACGTCGGGCCAGTGCGCCATGCAGCAGGAGAACGCCACCACCTCGCCCTCGTGGAAGATCGGCACGGTGAAGGTCATGTGGTTGAGGTGGCTACCGGTGATGTAAGCATCATTGGTCAGAAGGATGTCGCCGGGATCGAGGTTTTCCACGCCATAGTGTTGGAGCTTGGTTTTGACGGTATCGCTCATGCCGCGGATGAACATCGGCAATCCGAGTCCGATCGAAAGGGTGTCGCCCTCCGCATCGAACAGGCCGACGGTAAAATCGAGCGCCTCGTAGATGATCATGTTGTAAGCGGTGCGCATCAGATTCGTCTTCATCTCCTCGGTTGCGGCGATGAGACCATTGCGCACGATTTCGGTCGTCACCGGGTCGGGCCGATAGCCGGCGGACGCGAGCTTGGCTTTCAGCGGCACATCCATGCTCAGCTCCGCAGGATCTCGATGACCAGATCGCCGAAAGCATCGACTATGACGACATCGCCCGGATGAACGACGGTGGTCGATGCGTATTCCTCGATCAAAGCCGGGCCGGCAATGCGGTTTCCCGCGACGAGCGACGCGCGATCATAACTCGGCGTGTCGACGGAGTGACCGAGCTCGGCGAAATAGACGGCGCGGGTGCCGCCAAACGCGGCTGCCGGCGGCGCCGCAGCGCCTGCGGCGATCGGCTCGAATGTCGGCTTGCGCAGCGAGCCGGTGACGGCGCTGCGTAGGCTCACGATCTCCGCCTTCTCGCCGGGGGCCGAATAGCCGTAGCGGGTGGCATGCACGGCATCGAAGCGGGCTTTGATGCCGTCGCGATCCTCAGCCTCAAACAGCCCGAGCGGCAGTTCGACGGTGACCGCGTGCTCCTGCCCGACATAGCGCATGTCCGCCGAACGCAGGACCTCGATGCTCGCGAGAGCAGTGTCGCTGCGCTGCACGGCTTCGCGGCCGCCCCCCTCCATCTCCGCGTAAATGGTTTCCATGGCCGCAAACGACGCGTCGGCGAGCGGCGTGAACCACGTCTTCACGAAATCGCGCCGCAGCTCGGCGACCAGCATGCCGTAGGCGGAAAAGTGGCCGGGAGCGCGCGGGACGACCACCTTGGCAATGCGCAGTTCCCGCGCAACCATCGCAGCGTGCAAGGGGCCGGCGCCGCCATAGGCGACGAGGGTGAAATCGGCGGCGTCCAGCCCGCGCTCGGTCGTGACCCAGCGCACCATGTGGGACATTTTGGTGGTGGCGATGCGGAGAATGCCGTCGGCCGCCGCGACGAGATCGAGACCGAGCGGTTTAGCCACCCGCGCTTCGAGCGCGCGTCTTGCGCCGTCGACGTCAAGCTCGATCTCGCCGCCGAGAAAACGGTCGGCGCTCAGCCGTCCGAGAATGAGATTGGCATCGGTGATGGTGGGCTCGGCGCCGCCGAGTCCGTAGCACACCGGGCCCGGCTGGGCGCCCGCGCTTTCCGGCCCAACGTGCAGCGCGCCCATATCCGCGCGCGCGATCGAGCCGCCGCCGGTGCCGACCTCCTGGATATCGATCATGGGGATCTGCACCGGCAGCCCGGTGGCGTAGCCGCCGATGAGCGCGCTCCCGGTCATCAGCACGTTGCCATCATGAATGACGCCGGCTTTGGCAGTGGTGCCGCCCATGTCGAAGGCGATCGCGTTCTTGAGCCCAATGCGGTCGCACAACGCCTTGGTACCGATGACCCCGGCCGCGGGTCCGGACTCCAGCATCCGAATGCACGCGCTTTGCGCCTCCTCCACCCCGAACAGGCCGCCTGTCGATTGCACGATCAGAAAATCGCCGTCGAAGCCGGCCGCCTCGAGATGCTCACCCATTTCGCCGAGATAGCCGCGCACGCGCGGGCCGAGATAAGCATTCGCTGCCGCCGTCGAGGTGCGCTCGAACTCGCGGTATTCCTGCGAAAGCTCGTGCGACGCGGTGACGAAGAGATGCGGGTGGGTCTCCTCGACGATCTCTTTCGCGCGCTGCTCGTGCGCGGGATTGCGGTAGGAGTGCAGGAACAGGATGGCGACCGCCTGCACCCCCTGGCGGACCGCATCGGCCACGGCCGCGCGCACCTGCTCCTCGTCGAGCGCAATGAGCACTCTGCCCTGCGAATCCATGCGCTCGCGGATTTCGTAGCGCAGGTCGCGTTCGATCAGCGGCTGGTGGCGGCGGAAGAAGAGGTTGTAGGATTCCGGCCGATTGACGCGGCCGATCTCGTAGATATCGCGGAAGCCTTGCGTGGTGAGGAGCGCGCAAGATGCTCCCGTCCGCTCCAAAATGGTGTTGATCGCCACGGTCGTACCATGAAGGAAAAGCCGCGCGGCGGAGAACTGCGCGCCGGCCTTCATCACTCCGGTCTCGACTCCGGTGACGAGCCGCGCCGGAGTCGTGAGCGTCTTTCCGAGGCGAAGCTCTCCGGTGGTCTCGTCGAAGGCGGCCACGTCGGTGAACGTTCCGCCCACGTCGGCCGCCAGCCGAATTCCACCTGACTCCATCGTACTCAAACCGAAGCTCCGGCCGGCTTGTCGGCGAGGCTTGCGTGTCTTTCTATCTCGGCGGCTGTCGCGCGCAGGAGAGGAACCACCTCGCTGGAAAACAGGCCGATCGATCGGAGGGCTTCCTCGAGCGTCAAGTCGCCAAAGGCGAATTGCCCCACCACGTAATTGCAACCGGTGGCGCCGAGCTGGGTGGAGAGGAATTCAGCAACGGTCGCCGGCGAGCCGGCGATGCCCTGCCCGCGCTCCATGACGAGATCGAACGTCGGCGGCCGCGGATGCGATTGCGCGCGTGCGTGCCGGCGGAACAAATGGGTAAAGCTCCCGTGCCAGACGAAATAGGCCCGCCGCGCCAGTGCGAGTGCCGCGCCGTCACTCGGCGCAACGACGATGAAGCGGCCGAGCCCGAGCTTGGGCAAGACGGCGCCGCGTCCATGAACTTGTCCCCACACCGCGCGATAGCGCTCGATGGCGAGCCGCGTTTCCCTCGTCGGATCGAGACTGACGACGTTGAGCCCGCGGCGCGCCGCGCGCTCGGCACTCTCGGGCGCGTGCAGCCCATACCAGATCGGGGGATGCGGTTTTTGCAGCGGCTCGAGCTCCATCGGCACCCCGCTGAAGGAAAACCGCCGGCCTTCGAAGTCCAGCACCTTGTGGGTCAATCCCTTGATCACGAGCTCGACCGCCTCGGCATAGATCTCCTGCGCGTCCTGCGGATCGACGCCGTAATATTCGAGCTCGATCGGCGCTGCGCCGCGCCCAAAGCCGATGTCGAGCCGCCCGCCGCTCAACTGATCGAGCATGCAGATCTCTTCGATCAGCCGCAGGGGATGGTGGAGCGGCATCGGCCAGACCAGGGGCCCGAAGCGCAGGCGCGTCGTGCGCTCTGCCACGGCGGCAAGGAACACGCTCGGCGAGGGCGCCATGCCGAGCGGCGTCGAATGGTGCTCGGCGAGATGGTACGCGTAGAAGCCGGCGCGATCGTAGGTCTCGGCAATTTTGAGGCGGTCCTCGTAGTAGTCGGCGAGCGGGCCGCCGTACCGGTCGAGGTGATCGAAGACACCGAATTCCATTTGCTCTCCGCGCCATTGGCGGCGCCTCGGCTGGGACGGGACCCATCTTGCTCATTTGCGCAGGCGAGGCAACCCGCCACAATTTCCGGGGAGCCTTCCTGAAGCGTGCCGATTTGTCACGAATCATCGTGCATCCTTCGCTATCCTCCTGCGCGATTCCAACGGAGGCTGGAGGAGCCATGACGATGGCATGGGCCTATCTCATTACCGCCGGACTGTTCGAAATCGGTTGGCCGATCGGACTCAAATGGGCCCAAGCCCCGGGGAAGCTGATCATCGGCGTGGTCGTGGCCGTGGTGTCGATGGCGCTGAGTGGCGTCTTGCTGTTTCTGGCGCAGCGCGAAATTGAGCTCGGCACCTCGTACGCAGTCTGGACCGGCATCGGCGCCGCGGGAACGTTCCTCGTGGGGGTCTGGTTCTTCGGCGATCCCACGAGCCTCGGCCGCTGGCTCGGCGCTGCCCTCATCATCGCCGGGGTCGCCACGCTCAAGCTCGCGCACTAGCGCTTGGCGCGCGAGAGGGCGCGGTATA
>CBFGVM010000289.1:0-5775 GCA_965652015.1 uncultured Alphaproteobacteria bacterium | reverse complement strand
AGCTCGGTGCCGGGACTGTCCAGCACCACGCTCTTTGACGGGGGTGGTATGGGCGCAACCGCGCCGGGGACTTGTACCGCCTCCGCGACTGCATCTCCGCCGCTGGCCTCGTCGATGGGTCCAGGGTCAACTGTGGGCCCGGTTGGAATTCCGCTCGGCTCGACCGAACTGGGAGGCGGAGGCCTCAGCCCCCCATCCGTTGCTCTCAGTCCGAATCCCTCGGCGCCCGTGATGAGCTTGCTGCCGCCTGTCGGCGGCATGACCCCGCCCTCGACTCCATCGATATCGACGGCGCAGAGCACGCCCTCATGCCCTTACACCCAGAACGGCGTGCCTACGATCAAGGGGACGCCGACCACGTTCGGAGCGCCTTTGACAGGCACACAGCTGAGCAGGGAGGCAGCAACGGGCTGTTAGAGAGGGCGATGCAGTATTCCGCCGTCGCCGCGCGTGCCATCTCACGATGAGCGGCGATCGAGTTTGCCGTTGGTATTTTTGCTTCGCCGGCGCTTGCTTTCTTCGATGAGCGCGCGATCGAGGCGTTCCTTGGCCTCGACCTCTAGCGCGCGGAGGCCGGCAAGCGTTTCCTCAAGATCGCGCCGCTTGCTCTCGAGCTCCTCGATGCGCTCGGCGATTCGCTCGAGCCCGCGCCGGTACTGCGCCGCCCCGGTCTCGTCCGCCTTGTATAGACTGAGGTACTCGCGGATCGCCTCGATCGAGAATCCGAGCCGCCGCAGTCGCTGGATGAGGACGAGGCGCGCCCGGTCCTGATAATTGAAGACGCGGGTGCGCCCCACGCGCGCCGGCGCAATCAGGCCGCTCTCCTCATAGAAACGAATGCCCTGAGAGGTCAGCGAGAACTCGTTGGCAAGCTCGGCGACGCTGTAGAAGCGCGAACGATCGGACGAGGCTGAATCATTCATGTGACTGAGTGTGTGGCTTCCGCAAGCCAAAGTCAACTTTAGTGCCCTCCAGTTCGCAGAAATCAGCTATGCGCGGCGCGGCAATCCTGCTGAAAGCTGCTTTATACAGCGCTTTTCCTTTGACCTTACAGTTGCTTAATACAGTATGATTTATTTATCTAAAGTATACTTGACACAGCGCGAGAAATGGTTTCTAAAGGGTCTGCTCACGCGGGCTCGCGCGGCGCTTGCCAGGGACTGAAAGCAAGCCACGCCGTTGCCCATCGCGGCTCCGAGCCAAAGCGGCCGGACCTTGAAATTAAGGACTCGCCATGACCTATCGCGCTCCCGTCAACGAGATGCTGTTCACGATGCGCCACCTCGGCGACCTCGAGCGCGCCGTCGACGAAGGCATCTATCCGGACCTCTCGCTCGACGTGGTCGAAAATATTTTGCAGGAGGCCGCGCGCTTCTCCGCGGAAGTGCTGGCGCCGATCAACCGGTCCGGCGATCAGCACGGCTCGCAATTGCGCGATGGCGTCGTCACGACGGCGCCGGGCTTCAAGGAGGCCTATCAAGCTTGGATCGGCGCCGGGTGGAACGCGCTCGCCGGCCCGGCCGAATACGGCGGGCAGGACCTGCCGCTCCTGCTCAATGCCGGCTGCTCGGAGATGTGGAACGGTGCCTGCCTCGCTTTCGGCGTCGCCCCGCTCTTGACTTTCGGCGGCGTGGAAGCGCTCGCCGCGCACGGTGGCGAAGACCTCAAGCAGCGATATCTGAGCAAGCTCGTCGCCGGCGAGTGGACGGCGACGATGAACCTGACCGAACCGCAGGCAGGCTCGGATCTCAGCGCGATCCGCACGCGGGCAGAGCCGTGCGGCGACGGCAGCTATCGGATCTCGGGACAGAAGATCTTCATCAGCTACGGCGAGCACGACCTCACCGACAACATCGTCCATCTCGTTCTGGCGCGATTGCCCGACGCCCCGAAGGGCACGCGCGGAATATCGCTGTTCCTGGTTCCGAAGGTGCTGCCCGACGGCAGCCGCAACGACGTCCGCTGCAGCAGCCTCGAGCACAAGCTCGGGATTCACGCGAGCCCCACCTGCACGATGATCTACGGCGACCGCGGCGGCGCGCGCGGTTGGCTGCTGGGCGAGGAAAACCGTGGGCTCGCCTGCATGTTCACCATGATGAACAGCGCGCGCCTGTCGGTCGCGCTGCAGGGGGTCGCCATCGCCGAGCGCGCCTGCCAGGACGCGATTGCTTTCGCCGGCGAACGCCGCCAAGGCGGCTCGCCCACCCACAACGGCAACGGCATGGCGCCGATCATCGAGCACGCCGACGTGCGGCGCATGCTGGCGACGATGCGCGCCCTGACCAATGCCGCACGCGCCATCTCTTATACGACCGCGGCGGCGATCGACCGCTCGCTGCGATGTCGAGACTCCGCCGAGCGGCAGGCGGCCAGCGAGCGCGCCGCGCTGTTGACCCCGGTCGGCAAGGCGTTCGCGACCGACATCGCCGTCGAGGTGGCTTCGCTCGGCATCCAGGTGCACGGCGGGATGGGCTTCATCGAGGAGACGGGCGCTGCCCAGCACCTGCGCGACGCCAGGATCCTATCCATCTACGAAGGCACCAACGGCATTCAGGCGATCGATTTGGTCACGCGAAAGCTGCCGATGTCGGACGGTGAAACGGTGCTCGGCCAAATCCACGAGATGCGCCGAATTGCGGGACGACTGGCGCAAGCCGATTGCACGAACTTACAGGCAGCGGCACCGCCGATCGCCGCAACCGTCGACAGTCTCGAGCGGGCGACGCGGTTCATGCTCGGTACGCTAGCCGAGAACGCCACCGAGAAGGCGCTCGCCGGGGCAAGTCCCTACTTGCGGCTGTTCGCAACCGCGCAGGGCGGCGCGCTGCTCGGTGCATCGGCGCTCGCGGCGCACCGCGCAGCGAGCGCCGGCGACAACGATCCCGCGAATACTGGACGGGTGCAGCTCGCGCGGTTTTTTGCCGACAACATCGCGCCGAGCGCGCCCGGACTCGCGGACGTGGTGGTTGCCGGCGCCGCTTCACTCGAGGATGCGCAACGGATGTTGGTCGACTGAGTGGCCGTGCGGCCCGGCCGGTCTCGCGAACTGCGACATGAACGCTGAGCGTCACTGACCAGAGGAGGATGTCATGAAAGCTGTGTTGGGGTTGGCCATGATCGCAGCCGGCGCGACCGCCGTTGCCACGCCGGTCAAGGCTGCCGACGAAGCGGTCAAGATCGGCGTGCTGACGGACCTTTCAGGTCTTTACGCGGCGCCGACCGGGCCGGGATCGGTCTTTGCCGCTCGACTGGCGGTCGCGCATTTCGTGGCCGCGCACAAAGGTCTCAAGGTCGAGGTCGTTGCCGGCGACCACCAGAACAAGCCCGACATCGGCGCCGGCATCGCCAACCGCTGGATCGACGCGGACAAGGTCGATGCCATCGTCGATGTGCCGACGTCGTCGGTCGCTTTCGTGGTCAATGACATCGTCAAAGGCAAGAACAAGGTGTTTCTGGCTTCCGGAGCGGCGGCCTCCGACCTGACCGGCGCGCGCTGCACACCGAACACGGTGCACTGGACCTACGACACGTGGGCGCTGGCCAACGGCACCGGCAAGGCGATCGCAACCACCGGCGGCGATTCCTGGTTCTTCCTCACCGCCGACTACGCGTTCGGGCATGCGCTTGAACGCGACACCGCGGCGGTGGTGGAAGCCAACAAGGGCAAGGTGGTCGGCCGCGTGCGCCACGCGCTGGCGACCAACGACTTTTCATCCTTCCTGATGCAGGCCCAGGCCTCGAAAGCGAAGATCATCGCCCTCGCCAATGCCGGCGGCGACACTGTCAACGCGATCAAGCAGGCGGCGGAATTCGGCATCGTGCGCGGCGGGCAAAAGCTCGCCGGCATGCTGGTCAACATCAGCGACATCGATGCGCTCGGTCTCAAAACCGCGCAGGGCCTGATGCTGACCGAGCCATGGTATTGGGACGCAAGCGACGCCAACCGCGCGTTCGCGAAGACCTTCGCCGCCGGCAATGGCGGCCGCCATCCCACCATGATCCATGCCGGCGTCTACGCCGCGGTGACGCACTACCTCAAGGCGGTGGTTGCGCTCAACGGCGCCGCCGACGGCAAGGCCGTGGTCGCGAAGATGAAGGCGCTGCCGACCGACGATCCGTTGTTTGGGAACGGCAGTATCCGTCCCGACGGGCGCAAGATCCACGACATGCACCTGTTCGAGGTGAAGCGGCCCGAGGAATCGAAGTACCCGTGGGACTATTACAAGGTGCGCGCCACCATCCCCGCGGCAGAGGCATTCCGTCCGCTCAGTCAAGGCGGCTGTCCGCTGGTCAGCGGCTGATCGGCACCCGCAATCGCGCTGCAAAGGAGGAAAGACCATGTCACGCAAGCATTGGCTCGCTGCCTACGGCGAAAAAATTCCCTGCGAGATCAATCCGGATGCCCATGGCTCGGTGCTCGCGATGCTCGAAGCGGCCATGCAGCGGTTCGCCGACCGCCCCGCGTTTCGCTGCTTCGGCCACACGCTCACCTATGCCGACACCGACCGGCTGTCGCGAAACTTCGCGGCGTTCTTGCAGAACAAGCTCGGCGTGAAGAAGGGCGACCGCATCGCCGTGATGCTGCCCAACATCGCGGCCTTCCCGCTCGCCATGCTGGGCATCGTCCGCGCCGGCGGCGTGCAGGTCAACGTCAATCCGCTCTACACGCCGCGCGAGCTCGAGCATCAGCTCAACGATGCCGGGGCCGAGACCATCGTCATCTTCAATGGTGGCTCGGCGACGCTCGCCGAGATCGTCGGCAACACCGCGGTGAAGCAGGTGATCAGCGTCGCACCCGGCGAAGGCATCGGCGCAACGCTGCCCGCGCCTCCCGTCGACGCAAGGCTCAAGAGCGTGATCACGTTCTCCGAGGCGCTGGCGCAAGGCGCGCAGCTCCCGTTCACGCCGGTGGCGTTGTGCGGCGACGATTTGCTGTTCCTGCAATATACCGGCGGCACCACCGGGCTCTCGAAGGGCGCCGCCCTCTCGCACCGCAACCTCGTCGCCAATACCGAGCAGTTCAAGGCGTTCATGGCGGATGCCTTGCGGCCCGGGGAGGACGTGGTGGTCACCGCGCTGCCGCTCTATCACATCTTCGCACTGATGGTGAATTTCATCTCGTTCTACTCGATCGGTGCGGAGAACTGGCTGGTCGCCAATCCGCGCGACATGGACAGCTTCGTCGAGATACTGCGCCAGGCGCGCTGCACTGCCTTCACCGGCGTCAATACGCTCTACGGCGGCCTGGTGATGCATCCGAAGATTTCCAACGTGGACTTCAGCAGGCTGCGGCTGGCGATCGGCGGCGGCGCCGCGGTTCTGCCGACCACGTCGGCGAAATGGAAGGCACTGACTGGCAAGGACATCCTCGAGGGCTACGGCCTCTCGGAAACCTCGCCGATCCTCACCCTCAATCCGCCGACGACGACGAACGGCTTCTCCGCGACCGTCGGCCTGCCGTTTCCCTCGACCGACATCAAGCTGCTCGATGCCAACGACGAAGAAGCAGCGATCGGCGAGCCGGGCGAGGTGTGCGCCAAGGGCCCGCAGGTCATGCAAGGCTATTGGCAGAAGCCGCAGGCCAATGCCGACGCCTTCACCGCCGACGGCTATTTCCGCACCGGCGACATCGGCGTGTTCGATGCCAAGGGCTTCCTCAAGATCGTCGATCGCAAGAAGGACATGATCATCGTGTCCGGCTTCAACGTCTTTCCCAACGAGATCGAAGCGATCGCCGCCGCCTGCCCCGGGGTTGCCGAATGCGCCTGCGTCGGC
>CBFGVM010000288.1:0-5780 GCA_965652015.1 uncultured Alphaproteobacteria bacterium | reverse complement strand
GCTCGACGCCTACCGGCGCTGGCTCACCATGCGTGAGCCGACCTGGGCGCGGGTGAAATTCGGCCCGATCGACTACCAGAACCTCTACTACTACGCCGCCCCGAAGAAGAAGGACGGCCCCAAGTCGCTCGACGAGATCGACCCCGAGATTCTCGCCACCTACGACAAGCTCGGCATTCCATTGCGAGAACGCGAGGCGCTGCTCGGCATCCAGAAGCCGCAGGGCGACGACGAGGCCGAGGGCGAAGGCGAGGGCGGCAACGGCTATGCCCGCGTTGCCGTCGACGCGGTGTTCGATTCGGTCTCGGTCGCAACCACCTTCAAGGAGGAGCTCGCCAAGGCCGGCGTCCTGTTCATGCCGATCTCGGAGGCGCTGCAGAAGCATCCCGAGCTGGTGAAGAAGTACATCGGCACCGTCGTGCCGATCTCCGACAACTTCTACGCCACGCTCAATTCGGCGGTGTTCTCCGACGGCTCCTTCGTCTACGTGCCGCCGGGCGTGCGCTGCCCGATGGAGCTGTCCACCTATTTCCGCATCAACGAGCGCGATACCGGGCAGTTCGAGCGCACCCTCATCATCGCCGACAAGGGCTCGTATGTGAGCTACCTCGAAGGTTGCACCGCGCCGATGCGGGATGAGAACCAGCTCCACGCGGCGGTGGTCGAGCTCATTGCGCTCGAGGACGCCGAGATCAAGTATTCGACCATTCAGAACTGGTATCCCGGCGACGCGAGCGGTCGCGGCGGCGTCTATAACTTCGTCACCAAGCGCGGCGACTGCCGCGGCAAGAACTCGAAGATCTCCTGGACCCAGCTCGAGACCGGCTCCGCCATCACTTGGAAATATCCGAGCTGCATCCTGCGCGGCGACAATGCGCGCGGTGAATTTTATTCGATCGCGATCTCCAACGGCCACCAGCAGGTCGATTCCGGCACCAAGATGCTGCATCTCGGCAAGAACACAACGAGCCGGATCATCTCCAAGGGCATCGCCGCGGGGCGCTCGAACAACACCTATCGCGGATTGGTGACGGCGCATCCCCGGGCGAAAGGCGCGCGCAACTTCACCAATTGCGATTCGCTCCTCATCGGCGACAAGTGCGGCGCCCATACCGTGCCCTACATCGAGGCGAAGAACTCCTCCGCCGTGTTCGAGCACGAGGCGACCACCTCGAAGATCTCCGAGGACACGCTGTTCTATTGCCGCCAGCGCGGACTGTCGGCCGAGGATGCGGTGGCGCTGGTGGTCAACGGCTTCGTCAAGGACGTGCTGCAGCAGCTGCCGATGGAATTCGCGGTCGAGGCGCAGAAGCTGATCTCGATCAGTCTCGAAGGCAGCGTGGGATAAACATGCATCTACTGGAAGTGAAGAACCTGCACGTCGAGGTCGACGGCAAAAAGATCCTCAATGGGCTCGATCTTTCCGTCGGCCGCGGCAGCGTGCACGCGCTGATGGGGCCGAATGGCTCGGGCAAGTCCACACTCGCGCACGTGCTCGCCGGCAAGGACGACTACGTTGTGACGCAAGGGGAGGTGCTGCTCGACGGCGAGGATATTCTCGCGCTGGCGCCCGAGGAACGCGCCGCCAGGGGCCTTTTCCTCGCCTTTCAATATCCGTTCGAGATCCCCGGCGTGGCTACGATGACGTTTCTGCGCACCGCGCTCAACGCGCAGCGCAAGAGCCGTGGCGAGGCCGAGGTTTCCACGCCCGAGTTCCTCAAGCGCGTGCGCGAGGTCGCGCGCAAGCTGGGCATCGAGCAGGAGATGCTGCGGCGCGGCGTCAATGTCGGCTTCTCCGGAGGCGAGAAGAAGCGCAACGAGATTCTGCAAATGGCGCTATTGCAGCCGCGGCTGTGTGTGCTCGACGAAACCGATTCGGGCCTCGACATCGACGCGCTCAAGATCGTCGCCGACGGCGTGAATGCCCTGCGCTCGCCCGAGCGGTCGTTCGTCGTGATCACGCACTACCAGCGGCTGCTCAACTACATCGTGCCGGACGTAGTGCATGTGCTCTCGCGCGGCCGCATCGTGAAAACTGGCGACAAAGAGCTGGCGCTCGCTCTCGAAGCGACCGGCTATGCCCAATACCAGGAAGAGATGGCGTGAATTTGCGATGAACGCCGAGGTGCTTCCGATCAAGACGGCGGCCGAGACCGCACTGGCAACCAGCTTTGCCGCGGTCAAGGACGCGCTTCCCGGCGCGGCGGCGGTCGGCGCGTTGCGTGAGGACGCATTCCGCCGTTTCGAGGCCGAAGGGCTGCCGCATCGGCGCGTCGAAGAGTGGAAATATACCGACTTGCGCGCGCTCATGCGCGAGGCCATGCCCCTCGCAGTCCCGCCCGATGCCGCCGCGAAAGCGCGCGCCAAAGACGCGCTTGCCACGCTCGCGGCCATCGATGCGCGCCGGATCGTGTTCGTCGACGGTGCATTCGTCCCCGAGCTTTCCGATCTCGCCCGCCTTGAGCCGGGGCTGACCATCGGTTCCATGGCGCAGGCGCTGGCCGCCGGCGATGGCGGTCTCCTCGATCAACTCGGCCAGGTGGTGCCCACCGACGACATCGCGGTGGCGCTCAACACCGCGTTCATGGGCGACGGCGCCCTGATCCATGTCGCGCAAGGCGCGGCGCTGGCCCAGCCCCTGCATCTGGTGTTCGTGAACGCCGGCAGCGAAGCGGCATCCGTATTCGTCCGCTCGCTCGCGGTGATCGAAAACGGCGCCCGCGCGATGCTGCTCGAAAGCCATGTCGGTTCGCCCGCGAGCGAGAACCAAGTGAACGCCGTGCTCGAGCTGAAGGTCGGCGATGCCGCTCATGTCGATCACATCAAGGTCACGGACGAAGGCGCGGGCGCGCTGCACCTGTCCACGCTGATCGCGGGGATCGGCGCACATGCCCGCTTCAACGAATTTCTGTTCACGACCGGCGGCGCTGTCGTGCGCAATCAGGCATTCGTGCGCTTCGGTGGCGAGGGCACCGTCGCCGGCATCCGCGGCGCGAGCCTGCTCAAGGGCCGCCAACACGCCGACACCACCTTGGTCGCCGACCACGCATTGGCGGACTGCACCAGTCGCGAGGTGTTCAAATCGGTACTCGACGAGGAAGGCCGTAGCGTGTTCCAAGGCAAGATCATCGTGCGGCCGCACGCGCAGAAGACCGACGCCAAGATGGTGACGAACGCGCTGCTGCTCTCGGAGCGCGCGGAGGCCGACAACAAGCCCGAGCTGGAAATCTTTGCTGACGACGTGCAGTGCGGGCACGGCGCGACCTCGGGCGCGCTCGACGAAGAGCTGTTGTTCTACCTCAAGGCGCGCGGTATTCCGGCGAAGGAGGCGCAGGCGCTGCTGATCCAGGCCTTCGTCGGCGAGGCGGTGGAGGGGATCGAACACGCCGGACTACGCGACGCGCTGATGGATCGTGTCGTCGCCTGGCTCGGGGCGCGAGCATGACCATGCATCCAGCGGTCAAGAACGGCGCCTATGATGTCGAGCGCATCCGCGAGGATTTTCCCATCCTCGGCATGCAGGTCTATGGCAAGCCGCTCGTCTACCTCGACAACGCTGCCTCGGCGCAGAAGCCAAAGGCAGTGCTCGATCGGCTGAACCATGCCTACACCGCCGAATACGCCAACGTGCATCGCGGATTGCATTACCTCGCCAATGCCGCGACCGAGGCGTACGAGGACGCGCGCGAGAAGGTGCGCGCCTTCCTCAACGCTGCCCGCAAGGAAGAAATCATCTTCACTCGCAACGCGACCGAGGCAATCAACCTCGTCGCTTATACGTTCGGCCGCGAACGCATCAAGCCCGGCGACGAGATCGTGCTCTCCATCATGGAGCATCATTCCAACGTCGTGCCTTGGCACTTCTTGCGCGAGCGTCAGGGCGCGGTGATCAAATGGGCGCCGGTCGATGACGAAGGCAACTTCCTCATCGACGAATTCGAGAAGCTGCTCTCGCCGCGCACCAAAATGGTCGCGATCACCCACATGTCGAACATGCTCGGCACGCTGGTGCCGGTGAAGGAGGTCGTGCAGTGCGCGCATGCCCGCGGCATTCCGGTTCTGCTCGACGGCGCACAGGCCGCCGTCCACCTCGACGTCGACGTGCAGGACATCGGCTGCGATTTCTATGCGATCACGGGCCACAAGCTCTACGGGCCGACCGGCATCGGCGTGCTTTACGGCAAGCACGAGCATCTCGCGGCCATGCCGCCGTTCAACGGCGGCGGCGAGATGATCCGCGAGGTGTTCGAGGACCGCATCACCTATGGCGAGCCGCCGCACAAATTCGAGGCCGGCACGCCTCCCATCGTGCAGGCGATCGGGCTCGGCGCCGCCATCGACTACGTCAATTCGATCGGCAAGGCGCGCATCCGCACATACGAGGCGTCCCTCGTCACATACGCGCACGAACGGCTACGCGAGATCAACTCGCTGCGCATCTTCGGCACGACCAAGGACAAGGGTCCGATCGTCTCCTTCGAGCTCAAGGGGGCCCACCCCCACGACGTGGCGACCATCATCGACCGCGCTGGCGTTGCGGTGCGCGCCGGTACCCACTGCGTGATGCCGCTGCTCGCCCGTTTCGGCGTCACCGCCACCTGCCGCGCTTCGCTCGGTCTTTACAACACGCGCGCCGAGGTCGATGGGCTTGCACAAGCTCTGATCAAGGCGCAGGGTTTCTTCGCATGAGCGACGACGTGAACAAGCCTGCTGCAGCTGCCGACCCGCCGGCTGAAGCCTCGCTTGCACCCGCGGCCGCCGCGTCTTCGGCGCTGGCGGAGGGCGAGGTGGCGCGGCTGACGGACGACGTCATCGCCGCCCTCAAAACCGTCTACGATCCGGAGATTCCCTCCGACATCTACGAGCTGGGTCTCATCTACAAGATCGATATCGCGGATGATCGCGCGGTCACGATCGATATGACGCTCACTACGCCCAACTGTCCTTCGGCGCAGGAGCTGCCGACCATGGTGGAGAACGCGGTGGCCAGCGTCGCCGGAGTGGGAGAGGTCAAGGTCAACATCGTATGGGATCCGCCCTGGGACCCGAGCCGCATGTCGGATGAAGCGCGGGCCATGCTCAATATGTGGTGAGGCGTGAAGCTCGACCGCGTGATCGAGACTTGCCTCTACGTCGATGACCTCGACCGTGCGGCGCGCTTCTACGAGCAGGTGCTGGGCCTTACCGAATTGACCAGCGACGCCCGTTTTCGCGCCTATGACGTCGGCGGGCAAAGCGTGTTGTTGTTGTTTCACCGCGGGGCCACGCTCGAAACGGTGCGCATGCCAGGCGGAACGATTCCGCCCCACGACGGTCACGGACCGCTGCACATGGCTTTTGCCGTTGCCGCGGATCAATTGCCGCAGTGGGAACAACGATTGCGCGAGCACGGCATCGCCATCGAGGGCCGCACTGCGTGGTCGCGCGGCGGACACAGCATCTACTTCCGCGATCCCGACGGACATCTGCTCGAATTGGCGACGCCGGGCTTGTGGGCGACATATTAGGACCGTGCTGTGCCAAGCTTCTCTGGACTTAATCCAATGCAGCCTTGTCCGCCCGGCCTTCACAACCACAAATTCGTTGTTATTTTAGGCGCATAATGGATTCCGCCGCCGGGCCTTGAACCTGGCGAGAGGAGAAAGACGAAATGGCCGCACCCCGCGCGAGAGCCCAGGCGATCCGCCTCACGGATGCCGCCGCCGAGCGCATCAAATACGTGATGGCGAACGCGGAGCAGTCCATCGTCGGCGTGCGCGTCGGCGTCAAGAACGGCGGCT
>CBFGVM010000287.1:0-5794 GCA_965652015.1 uncultured Alphaproteobacteria bacterium | reverse complement strand
CTCCTCGGTCGCCGGCGTCGAGCTGTCGACCTGGCGGCTCGACCGCGATGGATTGTTGCTGACCGGCCGCGGCGGCAGCTGGCGCTTCTCCGAGAGTGACGCCACGACCTGGGAGCGGGTTCCCGCAACCGCCGATCCGCTGGTGCTCATGCGGCAGTAGGCGTCGCCACAAAGATGGCGGCCGTTCAACCGGCGGCAGCCGTGTCCTCGACCATCCAGGCTCCATAGCCGACCACGCGATCGCGTCGTCCTGCCGTGTCGCCTGAGTTGCAGAGCGCAAGGCGCGTAAGCGCGAGGCGGCGGCGGCTCGCCTCGACGAGGAGTCCGGCTACCGCAAGAAAGCCGCAGGCTTGGTTGGGGCCGAGGCTTTCCCAATCTCCGCGCTCGATGGCGGCGGCGGTCGCTGCATCAAGCCGCCGCGCGGTGTCATAGTCGTGGTAATGCGAGAGGTCGGAGCTGATCACGATCAGCGTTTCCGGCCCGCCCCAGAGCCGCCGCAGCACCTCGGCGACGTCTGGCGCTCTGGCATCGCCGATCACCAGTGGAACCACCGTGAAGGAGGGCAGCAGCGTTTGCAGGAAGGGCAGTTCGACCTCGAGCGAATGTTCCGGCTCGTGCGGGGCATCGGCCTCTACAACGGCGTCGGCGATGGCGGACAGCGCATGCCGGTCCACGCCCACGCGACCAAGCGGCGTCTCGAACGCATCGACCGTCGGCGCGGCGATGCCGCGCAGCGGAACGAAGTGAGCCGGCCCGATCAGCACCACGCGCTTAATCGATCGCGCCTCCTCGCGAAGCGTGGCGAATGCCTGGGCCGCCACCGGCCCCGAATAGACGTAGCCCGCGTGCGGTGCAATGAGCGCTTTGGGCAGAATGCCGGCAGGCGATGTGACCGCGCCGAGCAGTTCCGCAACGCTCGCCTCAAGTCGGCGCCGCTCTCCCGCATAGAACAGGCCAGCCACCGCCGGCGGCCGGATTTTTGTGCGCTGCGAGTGTGGTTCCACCGTTGCCTCGTTAGCGCGTGCTCCCCAGATATCCGGATATAATGCGAATGGACGCTGGGCTCGACTCGTCATGCCCGGGCTTGACCCGGGCATCCATCGGAAGGAAGTGCATTCACGTGATGGATTGCCGGGTCAAGCCCGGCAATGACGGCGGATGGGTCAGAGCCCATCGCGCGGAATTTGCGTCGGCTTGACCATGGAACAATCGATCATCGACGGCGTGCCCGGCCGCTACTGGCACCGGCTCGAGGATGGGCGCATCCAGTGCGACGTATGCCCGCGCTATTGCAAGCTGCATGAGGGCCAGCGCGGACTGTGCTTCGTGCGCGCACGGGCGAACGACCAGATATTGCTGACGACGTACGGCCGCTCCTCCGGGTTTTGCATCGATCCCATCGAAAAGAAGCCGCTCAATCATTTTCTCCCCGGCACGCCGGTGCTCTCGTTCGGCACCGCCGGTTGCAATCTCACGTGCAAGTTCTGCCAGAACTGGGACATTTCGAAAGCGCGCGCGCTCGATCGCGTCCAGGACCAAGCCTCGCCCGAGGCGATCGCGGAAGCGGCGGTGCGCAGCGGCTGCCGCTCGGTCGCGTTTACCTACAACGATCCCGTGATCTTCTTGGAATATGCGATCGATGTGGCGCAGGCCTGTCGCGCGCGCGGCATCAAGACGGTGGCAGTGAGCGCCGGCTACATCGCCCCGGAGCCGCGAGTCGAATTCTTCCGGCACATGGATGCCGCCAACATCGACCTCAAGGGTTTCACGGACGGGTTTTACAAGACCCTGTGCTCGGGCAAGCTGAGCGCAGTGCTCGAGACGCTCGAATATCTCAAGCACGAGACGGACGTCTGGTTCGAGATCACGACCTTGCTCATCCCCGGCGAGAACGACGCGGCAGACGAGATCGAAGCGGAGAGCCGCTGGGTGATGGATCGGCTCGGTTCCGATGTGCCGCTGCATTTCACGGCCTTTCATCCGGACTGGAAGATGCTGGACACGCCGCCGACGCCGCCGCAGACGCTGAAAATGGCGCGGCGCATCGCGATCGAGGCGGGCCTGCGTTACGTGTACACCGGCAATATCCACGACGGCGTCGGCCAGAGCACCTATTGCCACGGCTGCGGCACGACGCTCATTGGCCGCGATTGGTACGACCTCACGGCGTGGAATCTCACGGCGGACGGCTGCTGCGGCGACTGCGGCGTATCTTGCGCCGGCGTATTCGATGCCGGCCACGGACACTGGGGCGCCCGGCGCCAGGCCGTCAGAGTGCAAGCCTTCGCCAGTTCCTGATCGAGTGGGGCGTTCCGCACTCAGTGCGCCGGATCATCTTTTAGTGCCGCGGATCGGTTAAATCCGTCATCTCCCGGCATGAGACGGCGGATCGTTGCCCGCACAAGAGAGGCTGCGGCTGATCCGTCGGTCTAAACCGGAATGCACAGGGCATTCGGCACGAGAAGATTATCGTAGACGCACCGGCGCTCGGCGAGCTTGAGCGCGCCACCCACGCGACGGAATATGTCGTAGTAGACGCCGACCTGATGCAGCGTCGCATCGGGACGATCGAGCAGCACCTGAAGCACGACATAGTTGGCGCGGGCGTTGACTGTTCCATTGCTCTCCGCGCTCAGAACGACCTGGTTTCCGATGATGTGCCGCAAATAACGCGGCGCAAACATCGAGGTTTCCATGAGCGCGAATGCGCGATCGTGGATCATTCGCTTGTTCTCGCAATAGATCAGGCCGACCGGCAGTCCGCGGTCGAAATTTTCGCGCGAGAGCACAACGTAGAGTGCATCGTCGGTGAACATTTCTATCCAATCCGTCAGGCGCTGCTCGTCGAGCGCCTGCGCGTATCGGGCGTTGAAAGATTCGATCTCGTGATGCAGCAGCAGAGCTTGCAATCGCGAATCCATCGCCGGGGCGTCGGGCAACTGATCGCGTGTCAGGGCAGGTTCACCCATGCGCCTAGAGTCCCATCTCTGCACGCCAGTGCCGATACATGGCCCGGATCGACGCTTCCGAGATCAAACTGTCGGACGTGCCCGCCGCGACCGCCGGATCGAGCTTCACCAGATGCTCCCTCCCCGGAACGTGCTGCATCCCGTCCTGCACGAACTTGATCGCCTCGTTGTCCTCCAGGCCGAGGAAACCGGCTGGCCCCATGAGGTTGCCCTGGCGCAGACGGTGGCGGGTCATCTCCTCGTCGTCGCCTTCGAAGCCGAACATGGTCCACTTCATGATGAACTCATGCGGACTGGTGGGTACGATTTGGCGCACGCCGAGCGTATTCATCTCGCGCTGGATGATCAGATTCGGCCAGATGGTCGCCATGGTCACCGACCAGGGACTGTCGAACTCCTCGATGAAGTCCATGAAGCGCGGTTCCGCGAGCGTCATGCCTTCGCGATAGGCGCGCATTTCCTTCTTGGCGTCGCTGGACACGCTCTTGCGCTCCGATTTGGCCGACGCCATCACGCCATGCCGACCGGTTGCGTCCGAAAGCATGAGCGAGCGGTTACCCGCCACCAATAGGCCGAACGTCACCAAGAAAGCGTGCAGCAGCGTGGCGTGATAGGGGTCCTTGAGATTCTCGTGATAAAGCTTCCAATTGCCGGGCAGCGTGTGGCGGTAGTAGCCCAGAAGCGTCGGCTTGCGGCCGTCGAAGGTCGCCTCGAACTCCCGGAGCACGTCCGGCCCGAGATAATCCTGCAATGATTCCATATCGTGGACGTAGGAAGCGAACACGACGCCGCGGTGCGTCGTGACATTGAGCCGACGCAGCCCGTGCTGCGCGGTGTCGAAGTCGGCGGGCATGCCGCCCTTTCCGTTGACGCCGCGTCGGAATGGAACGCCGACGAGGTTGCCTTGAAGGTCGTAGGACCATTGATGGTAAGGGCAGACGAATTCCTTGGCGTTGCCGCTGAGCTCGCGACAGAATTCCGCGGCGCGATGCGAACAGCGGTTCTCGACGACGTTGATGGAGCCATCGTCGGCGCGCACGACGACGACCGGTGTGGGACCGACATTGGAGCGGATGAAGTCGCCGGCCTTGGGTAATTCGCATTCCAGGGCGACGTAGTTCCAGGTACGGCCGTGGAAGATCCTTTCGACCTCACGCTCATAGATCGTCTGATCGGTGTAGACCCAATCGGGGATGCGCGTGAGTCCTTCGGCCGGCCAAGCGTAATGCTTCGTCAGCAAAAGCTCGGGATCGCCGTTCGTGGAGGCCATCTTCCCAGCATCCGTCTTAGTCTCTTCTTCGGTCGTCCGAACGGTGCCCTGCGCTTTGCGATCCGGCGCTGCGTTGGCCGCGACCGAGGCGGCCGGCCGCTCCATATCGATGAAGACCTCATCGCCTTCGAGCTTCACGGCGTAGGTGCGCAAATCCTCTGTCGCTGGCGCAGACAGCGCTTTACCGGAGCGAATGTCGAATTGACCCTGATGCAGCGGACACTCGATCTTGCCGTCCTCGACGAAGCCATCGCTCAATATCGCCAAGGCGTGGGTACAAATGCCCGCGGTGGCAAAGACCTCGCCTCCCAAGCGATAGAGCGCGACGGGAGAGCCGTCGACATCCAGACCTAGAACGCCATCCAGGTCGATTTCGTTGACGGATGCGATTCTTTGCCATGCCATCGTCTGCGTCCCCAAACGAATTCATCAGCATAGCTGCGATTTTTCGCAACGCCAATAGTTCACTCAATGAACTTCGAGCGTTGCCGGCAAAATCCCGCGGGTAATCAGTATACCATCATATCTGCTAGCGCTTGAACCGGCGGCGTAGCCAGTCAACGAGGAACGACCAGAGAAAACGTCCGGCGTTGAACGGTGCGCGGGGCGCTGTCTGCGCTCCTGCAAGCCGCCCATTGAGATTGGCGGCAAAATCGGACACCAAACGACGACCGAGCTCTTGCACCAGCCCGGAGCGCGAGAATTGAGCGAGCGCGCCTTGCAGGCTGTATTCGACCGTCACGGAAACCCGCGTCTGCTGCCCCTCGGCCTCCGGTGTCAGGCGATAGACGATTTCACCCTTGGTTCGCGAGCCAGTGCCTTTGTCGCTGCCGGCACCGCGGATGATCCCCCGCAGCGCCCGATCGTCGCGTTCGATCACGGCGGAACCGGAGAAGCCGGCCTGGATCGGCCCGAGCTTTATCGTCATTTTTCCTTTCGCGGTATTGGCGTCGTGCTCGGTCAACTCCGCGCCGTCGAGGCAGGCAACCACGGCAGGGATGTCCGCGAAGATCGCCCATACCGTCGCCGGCGATCTCGCCACCACAAAACTTTCCTCGAACCGCGTCCAACCCGTGCGTGCCTCTTCGGGCGCGGGTGCGGGCGCCGCCATCGGCGGCGCCCCTGCTTCAGCCGCAGGCACGAACGCTTGAAGGGGAGTCGCCGGCGGAGGCACGGTTGGCGCGGACGCGACCGGTTGTGACCCGCGCGCCGCGATCACGCTTTCCACCGCCGTGACGATGCCGAGATATCCTGTGCAGCGGCATAGATTGCCGGAGAGCTCGATCCGGATGCGGGCCGCGTCTGCGTCCGCAAGCCGTTGTACGATGTCGCGTGCCGCAATCAGCATGCCGGAGGTGCAGAAGCCGCATTGCAGACCGTGCTCACGCGAAAATGCCGCGCGCAGTTCTTGCATGATGGAATCGTTGTCGAAGCCTTCGATGGTCTGCACCGCACTGCCGTCGCACTGAACCGCATAGGTGATGCAGGAGCGCGCAGGCTTGTCGTCGATCAGCACGGTGCAGGCGCCGCACACGCCGTGCTCGCATCCGAGATG
>CBFGVM010000286.1:0-5810 GCA_965652015.1 uncultured Alphaproteobacteria bacterium | reverse complement strand
CCGCCGGCTTGCTCCTGGCAGCGGCGGCGGATCGCAAGAAGCCGTCCGCATAGCTCAAGTCGACGATTGCGATCCGGCTTGGCCGCGTCGCTGTGAAAGCCGCACCATAACCGACGGTATCGCCCCTATTGATCGTGCGCACTTGGATGATCCGAGCCTTGAGCTCCACCACCGGACGCATGGGATTTTTCTTGGCTGGCGTCGGATTGACGCCGTAGAGCGCCACGCCCGGCCGAACGAGGTCGCAATACGCAGTCCCGCCGAGGAAAATGCCCGAGGAATTGGCAAGCGAGGATGCGACGCCGCGATAGAGCATGCGAACTTCTCGAAACAGGCGAATCTGCCGATCGTTCATCGGATGATCGGGAATCTCGGCGCAGGCGAGATGGCTCATCAGCAACGTAAAACCGTGATTTTCCGATTGTAGGCGTGGAGCGATGGCGACGGCCTCGTCGACCGTGATGCCGAGCCGGCTCATGCCGGTATCGACGTGGAGGGCCCCGCCGCCACGCCAATTTCTGGTGGCGACGAACGCGTCCCACTCGGCAAGTTCGGTGGTGCTGTTAATGACCGGCCGCAAGTAGTCCGCTGCAAATGCCTGCGCCGAGCCTGGCATCACCCCGTTGAGGACGTAGATGACGGCATCCGATGCAACCGCGCGCACACGCCGTCCTTCGGCGATGTCAGCGACGAAAAACGTCCTGCATCCGGCTCTATAGAGCGTGCGCGTGACCGGTTCGAGGCCGCAGCCATAGCCGTCGCCTTTGACGACTGCGGCGCATTCCACCGGCACGGTCATGCCGGCAAGCGCGTTCCAATTGGCCGCGATTGCGCCAAGGTCGACGGTGAGGATGCCGCCGGCTTCATTGGGATCGGCAGCCGCAGGCGGCACTTCGGCGGGACGCAGGTCGGGCTCGTGCACGGTCATGAGTGACTTTATCACGAGCCCGGATGCGACCGTCTAGAGAGCGTTTTGATGGGAACCGAAGGAGGACGGCGGGATTTGCGGGCCAACTAGACCCTATCCGGCATCTGATCGCCTTGGGCAAGATTGTCGAAGCGGGTGACCGCCGCGTCGAATTGCACGTTGACGGTGCCGGTCGGGCCGTGGCGCTGCTTACCGATGATGATCTCGGCCTTGCCGTGCACGTCGGCCATCTCGACCTGCCATCGCGTATGCTCGTCGGTCCCTGGCCGCGGCTCCTTGTTGCTCAGATAATATTCTTCGCGGAACACGAACAGCACCACGTCGGCGTCCTGTTCGATCGAGCCCGATTCGCGCAGGTCCGAGAGTTGCGGCCGCTTGTCATCGCGGTTCTCGACCTGCCGCGAGAGCTGCGAAAGCGCCAGAACCGGCACGTTGAGTTCCTTGGCGAGCGCTTTGAGGCTCGTGGTGATCTCGGTCACCTCCTGCACGCGCCCTTCCATGGCTCGCCGGGTCGAGCCCTGCAGCAACTGGATGTAATCGATCACCAGCAGATCGAGTCCCTTTTGTCGCTTGAGACGCCGGGCACGGGCGGCCAGTTGCGCGACGGTGAGGCCGCCGGTCTCGTCGATGAAGAACGGCAGGTGCTGGAGCTCGATCGCCACGTCCTTGATCTTCTCGAAATCACGTTCGTTGATGCCGCCGCGCCGGATGGTGCTGGAGGGAATGCTGCTCTGCTCGGCGATGATGCGCGTGGCGAGTTGCTCGGCCGACATTTCGAGGGAGAAGAAGCCGACGATGCCTCCATTGACGGTGTCGATGTGTCCGTCGGCGCGTACCTCGCCGCGCCAGGCGCGTCCGACGTTGTAGGCGATATTCGTGGCAAGTGCGGTCTTGCCCATGCCGGGCCGGCCGGCGACAATGATCAGATCGGACGGCTGCAGGCCGCCCATCTTGCTGTCGAGATCTTTGAGTCCGGTTGCCAGACCCGAGAGCTTTCCTTCGCGTTGATAGGCGCGCGCCGCCATGTCGACGGCGGTGGTCAGCGCAGTCTCGAATTTCTGAAATCCGCCGCCATAGCGCCCGACCTCGGCGAGCTCGTAGAGGCGTCGCTCGGCATCTTCGATCTGGTCGCCCGGCGCGAAGTCGACGGGCGCGTCGAAGGCGACGTTGACCATGTCCTCGCCGATATTGATCAGCTCGCGCCGGATCGCGAGATCGTACACCGTGCGTCCGTAATCCACGGCGTTGATGATGGTCGTCGCTTCGGCGGCAACGCGGGCGAGGTACTGAGCGAGCGTTAATCCGGCGATGTCGATTTCGGCGGGCAGGAATGTCTTCAGGGTTACCGGAGACGCCAGCTTGCCGGTGCGAATGAGACTGCGCGCGATCTCGTAGATCTGCCGATGGATCGGCTCGAAGAAATGCTGCGGTTCGAGGAAGTCGCTGACGCGATAAAGCGCCTCGTTGTTGACCAGGATCGCGCCCAGCAGGGCCTGCTCCGCCTCGATATTGTGGGGTGCGGCACGGTAGGGGGGTGCCGATTCCTCCCCCGGTTGCTTGCGTAGAGCCGAATCAAGCGGAGCCATGATGTATTCGCGAATCGTCTTTCAGTCGGTCAAAAGAGAGGCCGCATTACACCCCGACTCGATTCGAGGCGACAGCCCTTTGCCGGTTTCCCCGATACTCACCGCGGAAATAAATGTCCACGCGGCGCTTGACCGTGGGGCCGATGTCGCGATTGCGCAAGTCTGTTGCGGCACAGCCGGTTTCGAAGCTCGCAATCGGCCCAGGTGAGCAAACCTGCGGCACGGCTCCCCCGCTCGGAAACCCCCAATTCCCTGGCGTAGGAGCGGCTATTCCCCGGCCAGCCGCAGGGGCGGCCGGCCACCGCCTTCCAGCGCCCGCAAGCGCGCCTCTTCGCGGCGAATGTAATCGCGGGTCATCGGCACGACGTCGTCCCGCTTGGTCAGCTGCAGCTGGAAAACCATCATGGCTTGCTCACGAAACGCGGTTTCCGCTGCCGCCAAGTAGAATTCCCACATCCGCGTGAAGCGGGCGTCGTAGAGTCTTTCGACTTCCTCGCGATGGGCGAGGAAGCGCTCGCGCCAGGCCTTCAGCGTCTCGGCGTAATGCAGGCGCAGGATCTCGATGTCGGTGACAAGCAGACCCGCGCGCTCGACCGCGGGCAGCACCTCCGATAGCGCCGGAATATAGCCGCCTGGGAAGATGTATTTCGCAATCCACGGATTGGTGACATTGGGGCCTTCGGAGCGACCGATTGAATGCAGCAGCATGATACCGTGCTCATCGAGCAACCTGGAACATTTGCCAAAGAAGGCGTCGTAGAAGCCGACTCCGACATGCTCGAACATGCCGACCGAGACGATGCGATCGAATTTCTCCGGCACGTCGCGATAGTCCTGCAGCCGGAACTCGATCTTGTCGGACAACCCCTTCTCAGCCGCGCGCGCACATGCAAGCGCAAGCTGTCGTTCTGATAGTGTGATGCCGGTGACGCGTGCGCCGCAAACTTCGGCGAGATAAAGCGCAAGCCCGCCCCAACCGCAGCCGATGTCGAGCACGCGGTGATCCGGTGGAGCGAGAAGCTTCGCCGCAAGGTGACGCTTCTTGGCAAGCTGTGCGTCGTCCAGCGATTGCTCGTGGGTTTCGAAATAGGCGCAGCTGTATTGCCGGTCGGAATCGAGGAACAGCGCGTAAAGTCGATCGTCGAGATCGTAGTGATGCGCTGCATTGCGCCGCGCTCGCCTGCGCGGATTGAACTGCGCGATGCGGCGATGGACATAGCGGATGAGCCATGGCAGCCGCGTCCACGCCGGCGGGCCTTGACGGCGCTGACCGAGTACGATGGCAAGGACGTCGGCGATCGAGCCCTCTTCGAGGATGACGCCGCCGTCCATATACGCTTCACCGAACTTCAATGCCGGATCGAGCAGGACGCGGCGTTCGGCCGCTCGGGTGGTGAAGCGAATTGCGGCGCGCGTCCCGGTCCCGTCTCCGAGGGTAAAGGTCGAGCCGCCCGCAGTGGTGACCCGGAGATTTCCGGCGCGGATCAAGCTTCCGAATACCGCCCGAAGCAACCGATCCATCGGCCGCCTCCTGCCGCATCGTCTGCCTTCCCCGCCGGGCCCAGAAATGCAAGCCGGTTAGGGCGAGGGAGGTGGATCACGTCCTCGCGACGCGGTCATAGTCAACGCATTTTTAATAACACGACTAGCTCGTGAAACCATAGCCGGCGCCCAGGTTTAGCCGGCAGAAGCGGTCGCATTGTCTTTTTCAGGTTCCTTACTGCCGTCCGTCCCCCTGACAGAGTCACCGTGGCAGCCGCCGTTCGCCGTCAGAGGCTGCGGGAACCCTTGCCGATGGCGCGGGAATGCGGACCGCCAATCGATGCGCTACTGGAAGCGGCATAGTGCGCAACAAGGATGCAGACGGTCCGCCAGTGGCGCAGCTTTCCACATGCCACGCTCAGCTGCTATTCGGCCGCCTCCGCGAGGCCGGCGCGCGAATCAACATCGGATTTCCCACGATACAGGTAATCCCTCGTGAGCGGGGCGGCCTCGATACTCTTGAGAAGCTGGATTTGGAACACGACCAGCCCGTAATACCTGAACGATGCTTCGAATCCGGCAAGGTAGTATTCCCACATCCGAACGAACCGATCGGCGCTGCCGAACCGCTCTTTCAGATCCGGGGTTTCATCAAACAGCCTGGTGACCTCATCGCGATGGGCAAGGAAATTGGTTCGCCATGCGCGCAAGGTCTGCGCGTAATGGAGGCGCAGTATCTCGATATCGCTGACGATCAAGCCAGACCGCTCGATCACGGGAGCAAGTTCGGACAGTGCCGGCGTGTAACCCCCCGGAAAGATATAGCGCCGCACCCAAGGATTGGTTTCGGATGGACCATCCCAGCGTCCGATCGTGTGGAGCAACATCACGCCGTCGTCGGTGAGCAAGTCGCGGCACTTGCGGAAGAACGCATCGTAATGGCGTTTGCCAACGTGTTCGAACATTCCGACCGAGACGATGCGATCGAATTTCTCCGATACCGTACGATAATCTTGGATGCGAAACTCGCACCCCAACTCTTCGGCGGCCGCGCGTTGCCGCGCGATGCGCACCTGCTCATCGGAGAGATTGATGCCAACGACGGAAACCTTGGCATTCCGTGCGAGATCGAGATCAAGTCCTCCCCATCCGCTGCCTATGTCGAGAACCCTCAGCCCCGGCTTGAGGAGGAGCTTGGCGGCGATGTGGCGTTTCTTGGCGAGCTGTGCTTGGTCGAGTGAGGCGCTGTTGTTTTCGAAGTAAGCACACGAATAGTGCAGGTCGGCGTCGAGAAACATTCGGTAAATGCGATAATCGATATTGTAGTGGTGGACCGCGTTACGACGTGCCCTCCCTGACGTGTTGTGCTCAAACAGCCGGCGAGCGAGCGAACGCAACATCCGCAGCAGCCTGCTGCGCGCGGTAGCCGGAATCCGGCTGAGATTCTTCACGGCGAGGTCGAGAAATTCGGCGATCGAGCCTTGCTCGACGACCAGGCTGCCGTCCATATACGCTTCGCCGAGCTTGAGCTCGGGATCAATGAGGAGGCCCCACTCGGCTGCCCGACGCGCAAATCGGATCGCCACGGGCGAGCCAGTGCCATCCCCACAGCTAAAGGTCGATCCTGCCGCAGTCGTAACCTGAAGGTTCCCTGTGCGGACCAGCCTTCGGCAGACTGCCTGAAGCAACCGATCCATCGGCCGCCTCCATCGCGTCAACGTCTTCCCCCCCCAACGGGCGTCGTGCCGGCACCGCATCGAGGGTCTGACCGGATCACAAGCCCTTCCACCGGCAAGAATTAAAACAAAGTCTCC
>CBFGVM010000285.1:0-5817 GCA_965652015.1 uncultured Alphaproteobacteria bacterium | reverse complement strand
CAAGAGGCTTCTGCCGAGATGAAGAAGCTCGGCCAAGACGGCAAATGCTGGGATGCGGCAGAGAAAGAGTTCAAGCTGCCGAAATACGCGACCTTGCCCGGCTATGACCAGGGCCTGCCTTTCATCGCCCAGCGCTATTGCGCACTTTGGGGTAGGGGTACCTAGAATCGCACATCCTTGCGGCTCAACCCTTCGGCTCCGGTTCTGTGACCGGAGCCACTTTGCGGCGAGACCGCGCGGTACCAATAGGCATACCGCCACAAGCGTTCCATCAAGCTGAGTGATGGAGACCTGGCTATTCCTTCGAAGAACAGTTCTTACTTGCCTGTGCCGCTGAGCTAATGAGCAGGTCACTCATCATCGCGATCATCGCGTCCCTGGTTTCGACGCTTGCCAGCGCCAAGCCGTACACGCAGCGGCGGGGTAAGGCGCAGCCTCCTTCGCAAATTGCATGTACCGTTGTCGGCTGTAATCCCGTGCCCGTCGGATGTGTACCGCGTGCGGGGCGCACCTGGTCGGGCTTGCCTTCGGGATTTGACGTTATCGTCTGCCCGCCGCGGCGAAGATAGACGACGCGATTTCGCCACCCTACGGAATCGGCGCCCGCATTTTGCGCCTCGTGGTGGTTCGTGGCGCTGCATCAATTTGGCAGCAACCGGGGTAAAGCGGGCATCGCGCTCATCCAAGACGCCTTGTTATTTGCCCGATCGTAACCATATTTTGGTGATCTACTCACATGGTAGGTAGCCGACGTGCCGAGAAGGCGCGGACCCCGGCTTTATCGGCCGCAATTCCACGCGGCCGAATCGAAGGCCGCCATCATCGTTTAAAGGAGTTCCGATATTGAGTATCAATACCGATGAGGCGCATCGCCGCGCCGAAGCGCTGTTCAAGAAGGAACAGCAACAGCGTGAGGCCCAGCAAGCAATGGCCGAATACCAGGCCGGGCTGCATGCCATGCGCGAAAAGACTGCGCGGTTGCGGGCGCTTCGGTTGGCTCGCGATGCCGCAAATCCTAACAATTCCAAGAAGCCAGCCAAGCAAAAGGGCGCGGCGTAAGTTTAAGGACAAGCTCTGGGGCCGACCGGTGGCAACCGCTGCCGCTGCTGGGCCGTTGCAGCAGCGCCGCGACCAAATCGCGATCGCGGCGGCGTCGTAGATATGGAGCCGTTCCATTCGCTGGCGCAGGCGAACGTGCCGGTCGATCATGACTGGACAGGCCGATTGCGGAAGTCGTTGCGTCGCTCTCCGTTGGTGCCTACCCTGGACCGGGACTCGATCTGCCAATCGTCCCGACATGCTCGGCGCAATTGCGCGGCGAACGAGCAAGCAGCGAGCCGCCGTTAGCCGGGGAGTTACCATGCCATTTGCCTGCTATTCACCCTGCCGGGTCATTACGGTCGTCCTCCTTTCGCTTGCCGGTGCCGTTCCGGCCGTTGCTCAATCCGCGGCGCAGTGGCCGGATCGGCCGGTTCGGCTGCTGGTGACCGTGGGCGCTGGCGGCGCGGCCGACACGCTGTCGCGCAATTTGTCGAATGGCTTTTCGCAATTCGCCAACGGGCAGCCGCTGATCGTGGAGAACCGGCCCGGGGCCGGTGGGACGATCGCCGCCGCCGCCGTGGCGCGCGAGAAGCCGGACGGCTACACGCTCTTCCTTGCGGAGGTCGGACCCAACGCCGTGTCGCACACGCTCGCGGCCAAATTACCCTACGATCCGCACACCGCATTCACGCCGATCATCCATGCCGCCAACTTTCCGGCGGTTGTGCTGATCCGCCCGACGCTGCCCTACACCACATTGGCCGAATTCATAACCGCGGCGAAACAACAGCCGGGCAAATTCAATTACGCATCGGCAGGCTTGGGCAATTGGACGCACCTGTTCATGGCCTATCTCAACAGCCGGGCGGGGATCGACCAAGTCAACGTGGTTTATCGCTCGGGTGCCGAGATGCTCACGGCACTGCTGCGCAACGAAGCCGATACCGCAATCATCACGCTCTCGACCTCGCTGGGGCAGATCAAGGAAGGCAAGATTCGCGCGCTTGCCGGCACCTCGATGCGGCCGATGCCGCAATTGCCGGAGACGCCGCCTGCGGGACAGACGATACCCGGCTTCGACGTCACGGTTTGGCACGGCATTGCCGCGCCGGCGGGCATGGATCCCGCGCTCGCAACGCGGATCAACGGCATCTTCAATCAAGTTCTGCAGGTGCCGACGGTGCGCACGGCGATAGCCGACGCGCAGGCGGCCGAGATCGTCGGTGGTACACCGCAGCAGTTCGACGCCTTCATCAAGAGCGAGTTGAAGCGCTGGCCGGAGGTCGTCAAGGCGGCCGGCATCAAGCCGGAATAACGTCCTTGCTCGCCGTCGTCCCCGCGAAGGCGGGGATGCGACAGGTTTACGCGCTCGAGGCTCGACCCACCTTACACTTCGCGATGAGCGGGCGGGCTATCGCACGGTCTTGCGCAGCAGCACGGTGTTGTCGAACACGAGGCTGATGGTCCAGATCCAGCGACTGCCGGCGAACGCCTCCGGATATCGCCAGTAGCCCGGCACACCGACGATGCCGACCTCCTGATCGAGGTATTCGAACGCGCGCGGCCATTGCGAGTCGTCGAAATTCGGATTCATCCAGCCGTCCGGGATCGGATAATGGATCGCGAAACAATGCTCCCGGCAAGTCGGCAACTTCGCCAGCGGGTGGATGCGCCCGCCGAGATGCGAGGTGTCGTGGATGTTGCCGTACTCGACGACGTCGTCGGGATGCTGCAGCGGTGCGATGTAGAACGACTGGGCTCTCCATGTGCTGTCGGTGACGGTACCGTCGGAGAACTTGGCAATGAACCCTCCGTCGCCGGAATGCCAGGTGTTGCCTTGGAACACCTCCATCCCGAGACCGAGCTTGTCTTCCCAGTCCTGCGCCAGAACCGCGATCGTGTAAGGCCGCTTCACGCGGAAGCGGGCTACATGCGAGTTGAACGGCGTGAACGGCGTGGCGTCGACGCCGATCAGCTGACCGTTGATGTAGAGCTCGAAGTAATTGTCCGCGACCATGAAGCCGGTGATGACCTCGCCGTCCTTGTCGACGTCGACAATCGGGACCTTGTTGAGGTCGACTTCGGACATGTCCTTCGGCGTCACGCCCGCGCATTCGTTGTAGAGGTCCGGCAGCTTGGGGGCGCTCGCGAATTTGTTGGGGACCGGCACGGTGAGCTTGGTCCCGTCCTTCGCCGTGATTTCTCCCACGGGATTCTTGCGCAGATTCATGCCCGGCCTGGTATTGGCGCACGGAATGAGATCTTCGTTGAGCATGGTCCCGGGGCCCTGCGTAATCATCCGCTTGGGCGGCGGGTCCACCTTCGGCAGCGGCAGCTTGGTGGGTGGCGGCGATTGCTGCGCCTGCGCGGCGCCCGATACGAGCAGCGCTGCCGCGAGCGCGAGCCACGTGCACGCACGCAATGAAGCTTGAGCCTGCCGGCCTTTGCGCATACGCCGTTCTCCTCTCGTATGGTCGGTGCCACTCCCCGCGCTGGACGCCGGCGGAGCAGCTCATACGAAGCCATGCACTTCTCGCATGAGCCGGCGTTCAGCCTAGGCGAGGCCTCACGCACTCACAATAGGCGCTCGAAAGCCGGCGCCTCGTGACGTTGTGACGCGTAAGGGTTGCGGTATCGGCAGTCCGCCACTGGCGAGGACCTCCGGTAAACCCCGTAATGGCACGCAGTGGCAGGTGTGCATATCTTGCCTTTCACCTGGCGGGGCGCGCCTTACGGGATGTTGATGTGCCTATCCAGGTGCTTCTCCACGGTGACGTTTGGTTTGCGCCAGAAGACATTGACCAGTTGACGGCTGCGTTCGAGCTCGCGTTGAGCAAGCTCCAACTGTCCGATCGTCGAGACCCCTTGGCCGTCGTCCTTGCGAAATTCATCATCGAGCTTGCGAAGGAAGGGGAGCGCGATCCCGAAGCGCTATGCGAGGGCGCGCTAAGCCTTCTGCGCAAATGACGCATAATTTATCGAAACGTACATCTAATTTACCGGGATTGGCCGCATATGGGCGTAGTCTCCTCTCGATTTGTTCTGCAAAGGGAAGGTCGTGATGAAGCGCGCTCTGGTCGGTTTCGCAAGCGCGGGCATTTTGGCTGTGACCCTCGCCGCTGAGACGGCGAATGCACAGGCCTACAGCCCCTACGGTGCTCGTCGAACCTATGCCGCGCCAGCCAACGCGCCTCAAAGCCGCGGCTCGGTTCGCCGCGGCGCTCCGCCCGCTGCTCCGTATGTCAACTCGGACAGTCCGCAAGCCACGGGCGGCGGAAGCCTTGGTTACAATCAAAATCTCTGGAATTGGTGACAAACAGCGGATCGCGCGCGTAGAGCGCGTAGCCCGGATGAAGCCATAAGCGCGTTTACGCGCGTGCGTAGCCGTCGTTCGGCATAGCCGCGAGCATCCCCGATTTCGCTACGCCCAATCCGGGCTACCTGGGCCGCATTTTCGCGCCCCTTTGATCTGAATCAATGCGCATTCCCCCGAAGCGGCCTAGCAATCAATGGCATGCCGGGGTTGGACCTTAACGCTCCTTCCGAACTCCTTCTGCAATAGGCGTTCCGCGTCGCGCTCGGCTGCGATGTGACCCTTCGTCATGGATGAAGGGGGGAGAGTCGATGGTCGGATCGACAGAAAGAAAAAAGGATTTCGGCGCGGTCATGGTCGCCGCAGTCGCGGCTGCCGTTGTGATGTTGGTGATACTGATTAGGGATGCCTCTGCAGCCGAAGTCTCGCTGGCAGACATCGACAATCCGTTCGGGCTTCCCACTGTCGTCGTGTCCGAAGAGTCGTCGTGGGCGACTTGGCGAGAGTTGCAATCACAGATTCGATCGGAAAAGCGCATCGTTGCTCAATGTCGTGCAGAACCGCACGCTTGCACTTCATCGGCTGCGCTTCGCTTCATAGCGCTCGTCAAAGAAGGCGATCAGTCTGAAGGTCTCGTTCGGATCGGACGTATCAATCGCGCAGTCAATCTGGCCATAAGCGCCGCTATTCAGACGGCGTGGACATCGCCGCTCAGTGCACTTGCCACAGGCGTGGGCGATTGCAAGCAGTATGCCATTTTGAAGTATGCGGTGCTTGAGGAGGCCGGCTTCGCGCGGGATGACCTGCGTCTCGTCGTTGTCAGAGTCAAATCACTGCGCAACAATCACGCGGTGGTCGCTGTCCGCCATGCAGGACAATGGTTCATTTTGGATAACCGCACCTTGGCGGTGGTCGAAAGCAGGAAGCTTCTCGATTATTATCAGCCGCTGTTCGTGCAGGACGATCGAAACGGCAGGCAATTCGTCCTGCCGTCTGGCCCCAAAGTTGCTGGCTTGGTGCAATAAGCCCGGCAAACAAGCCCGTCGCCGATGCAAGGCGAACGTAGCCCGGATAAGCGAAGCGATATCCGGGTTTGTCAAGCGACGCGCACCAGCTCATCGATCTCAGCTCACCAGAAGACCACCGTCACAACGGCGGGTATCCCCGGATTTCGCTTCGCTCATCCGGGCTACTAAAGAGTCTCCCTTACCTCGCGATGAGGACGCTCCGATTGTAGCCAGGGCTACCACCGCCTGTGGCTTCTGGACTGTTCGGGTCGGAAAACGGGGCGGTGCGGGGAAACGTGGCCGCGGCGGGAGGGACGCTCCGATAAACTGTAGGTTTATGGCGCTTGGGCGCCGCCGATGCCGTCGCGGCGGTGCTAAGAACGATTGCAGCGGCAAGCACAAATTCTATTCTCATTGACATTTTGCTTCCTAGGCGCCGCGCCACGATCAGCAATG
>CBFGVM010000284.1:0-5865 GCA_965652015.1 uncultured Alphaproteobacteria bacterium | reverse complement strand
CGACGGCCGCATGGCCGGCGACATCCTGTCGCTGGAGAACGATGATCAGGCAGGCGAGCCGCTCATCGAATTGGTCATGCAAGGCGGCAAGCGTCTTAGGCCGGTGCCGACGCTTGCCGAAATCCGGTCGCGAGCCGCGCGTGATCTCGAGCGCTTGCCCGAGCCGTTGCGCAGGCTCGAGCTCGGCGCGTCTTACCCGGTGGAGGTGAGCGAGGCGCTACAGCGGCTTGCGGCCGAAGTCGACGGACGCGTGGCGCAGCAGAAGGCGAAGTGATGATGCGCAACGCGGCTTATTGGCACGCATGAAGGAGCAGTAGGGTGGGCGACCATGGCGATTGCAATCGGAGAAAGTGACGTCCTGCTGGTCGTCGATGTCCAGAATGACTTTTGTCCGAACGGCAACCTTCCCGTTCCGCACGGCGATGAAGTCGTGCCGACGATCAACCGCCTGGCCGGCCGTTTCCGCCACGTAGTGCTGACGCAGGATTGGCATCCTCCCGGCCACCACTCGTTTGCATCATCGCATTCCGGCAAGCGCCCGTTCGATATCGTCACCGTCGCCTATGGGCAGCAGATCTTGTGGCCCGATCATTGCGTTCAAGGCACGACCGGCGCGCAGTTCCACGACGGCTTGCAAATTCCGCACGCCGAGCTCGTGTTGCGCAAGGGCTTTCGCTCCGTCATCGATTCCTACTCCGCCTTTTACGAGAACGACCGCAAGACTCCCACCGGGTTGGCCGGCTATCTGCGCGAGCGGGGCCTCACGCGCATCTTCGTCGCCGGGCTCGCGTTCGATTTCTGCGTACGCTATTCCGCCGAGGACGCGCGCCGAGAGGGGTTTTCCGTGACCGTGATCGAGGATGCATGCCGCGGTATCGACGTCGAGGGTTCGGTGGCCGCCACACGCGAGAGCTTCGCCGCGCTGGGCATCGCAACTGCGCCCGCCGATGCCGTGGATTGAGCCACCCAGTTTATGGCTTTGGCACCCCCGGAACCTTTCCGGCAAGATCGATGTTTGAGAATCGAAGCAGTTGTCGCGCTTAGCAGGTTTGCAAAATCGCGAGGTGCGAGCCATGGACGGGACAGCGACGTTATCGATTTCGTCCGAAAAGGTTTGCTACATCATCGTCAAGGCGCGTCAGTTCGAAGCCAAGGACGTCGTTGCCGATCCGGATTCCGGATCCAATGCCGCCGATGACAAAATGGTGGACGTGCTCGAGGATCAACCTGACGATCCGGTCTACGAGGAGCTTACCGAATTCATCGGCGCGCTCGATGAGGATGAGCAAGCCGACCTGGTGGCCTTGACTTGGCTCGGGCGGGGCGATGCCGGCATCGAGGAATGGAGTGATCTCCGACGCGAGGCGGCCCGTTCTCGCAACGAGCGGACCGCCGCGTATCTGCTCGGCCTGCCGTTGCTCTCCGAGCATTTGGAGGAAGGCCTTTCCCAATTTGGTCGCTCGTGTGAAGATTAAGCGCTCGCCGCTTTTCCTGCCTGGTCTCCTTCGGCGGCCGCACTGGTAGCAGAGGGAGATCGCTGAAAAATCCCCAATTCCGTGCGGCGCGCACCGAGGAGGCGGCCCATGCGTGCAGCGCTGAGGGGCGCCCGCCGTGCCGCTCTGAGCCGGCGCGCCGCGTTGTTCTCGCTACTTCTCGGATTGCCGCTGGCGAGCGGAGTTGCGGCGGCGCCACAGGCCGTAGTCCTCCAGATCGACGGCGCGATCGGTCCGGCCGTTGCCGACTACGTCGTGCGTGAGCTTCGCGGCACCAGGCCAGCGGAGACGCGCCTCGTCGTGTTGCGCATGAATACGCCCGGCGGGCTCGACACCTCGATGCGCGAGATCGTTCGCGCCATCCTGTCCTCGCCGGTCCCTGTCGCCAGCTACGTGGCCCCGAGCGGGGCGCGCGCGGCGAGTGCCGGCACCTACATCACCTATGCGAGCGCGATCGCCGCCATGGCGCCGGGCACCAACCTCGGCGCCGCCACGCCGATCCGCTTGGGCGCGCCTGGCCTGCCGGGAGGGGCACCACAACAGCCGGCCGGCCAAAAAGAGAAAGGCGAGAGTGCGGAGCCAGCGGATACCGAGACGCGCAAGGCGGTCAACGATGCCGTCGCCTACATCCGCGGCTTGGCCGAGCTCAACGGGCGCAACGCCGATTGGGCCGCCGAAGCGGTTCGCACGGCGGTGAGCCTGCCGGCGTCCGAGGCGCTCAAGCTTAACGTCATCGACGTGATCGCCGACGACGTGCCGGATCTTCTTCGCCAGATCGATGGACGCATGGTCAAGGTGGCCGGCAAATCCGAGCGCTTGGCGACCGCGGGGCTCGAGGTCGTGACCGCGGCGCCGGATTGGCGGACCGAGCTCCTCGGCGTCATCACCGATCCCAATATCGCGTTCATCCTCATGCTGATCGGCGTGTACGGGCTGATATTTGAATTTCTCAATCCGGGAGCTGTGGCGCCAGGCCTGATCGGGGGCATCAGCCTGTTGGTCGCGCTCTACGCGCTCAACCTGCTGCCGATCAACTATGCCGGCGCCGCCCTGGTGTTGCTCGGCATCGGCCTGATGGTGGCCGAGGCGCATATCGGCTCGTTCGGCGTGATCGGTGTCGCCGGCATCGTCGCCTTCGTGATCGGCGCGATCATGATGTTCCCGTCCGGCGCGCCGGGCTTCAGTTTATCGCTCCCGGTGGTCGCGGCCGCCACCATCATGACGGCCGCCCTGTTCCTGCTGGTCCTCACGCTGCTGCTGCGGTCGCGGCGACGCCCTGTCGTCACCGGCAAGGAGGGGCTGCTCGGCACCGAGGGCGAAACCGTGGCTTGGGACGGAGGCGAGGGACGTGTCCTGGTCAACGGGGAAATCTGGCGTGCGCGCGCGCAGCGACCGCTGGAAAAGGGGGACCGCGTCAGAGTCATCGACCGTGAGGGGCTGGTTCTCGTCGTCGAACCCGCCTGATGGCCCCTCGCCAACCAGGAGAAAACCCATGCTGTCCCTTGCGACAATTGCCGTTCTCGCGATTCTCGTCGTGATCATCTTGATCTCGGCGGTGCGGATCCTGCGCGAATACGAGCGCGGCGTCGTCTTCACCCTCGGCCGCTATACCGGAACCAAGGGACCGGGATTGTTCCTCCTCGTCCCGCTGGTGCAGCAGATGGTGCGGGTCGACCTCCGCGTAGTGGTCGACGAGGTGCCGACTCAGGACGTGATTTCGCGCGACAACGTATCGGTCAAGGTGAATGCCGTGATTTATTTCCGTGTCGTCGATGCCGAACGTGCGGTCATTCAGGTTTATAACTACCTCGTTGCAACCAGCCAGCTCGCGCAGACCACGCTGCGTTGGGTCTTGGGCAAGCACGACCTCGACCAGATGCTGGCCGAGCGCGACAAGCTCAACGCCGATATCCAGGACGTGCTCGACAAGCAGACCGAGGGCTGGGGCATCAAGGTGTCCAACGTGGAGATCAAGCGCATCGATCTCGACGAGAGCATGATCCGGGCGATCGCCCGCCAAGCCGAGGCCGAACGGACCCGCCGCGCCAAGATCATCAATGCGGAGGGAGAGCAGCAGGCGGCACAAAAGCTGCTCGAGGCCGCGCAAATCCTGGCGCCGGTGCCACAGGCCATGCAGCTGCGCTACCTCGCAACCCTGTTCGATATCGCGGGCGAACGCAGCTCGACCATCGTGTTTCCGGTCCCGATCGACCTGATGCAGGCGTGGGCGTCTCACAGTGCCACACGGGGCTGATCCACTCCGGCGCGCAGCCCGGCGCAAGCGGGGACGAAAAAAAGGGCCGCTTGAGTTCAAGCGGCCCAAGTTTTGGGAGGAACGCGACGGACTGATCCGCCCATCGCACCTCTTCATTTGCGAAGCGCGGGGTCGAAATTCAAGTGTGATCGATGGGCGCGGGGCGCCTGCCTTCAATAGCCATCGCGAAATCGGCGACCTCGCATGCGTCCAGCGAATGGCCGATCATGCGCGCCACGCCGCCTCCAGTTCCCGCCGCAGTTCGTCCTCCCGGCCGTCGTAGCGGGGAGAGAAATGGAATGGCACGACGCGGGCAGCGCCGGCAGTTCTTGCAAGCGTGCCCGCCTGCGCGGCGGTGAGATGGCGCCGTTTGGCGGCAAGCTCCGCGTCCTCGTCCAGAAATGCGGTCTCGATGAAAAGTTGGTCGGCGCCGCGCGCGAGCTCGACGATCCGTGCGATGTTCGACTCGTGGAACGCTGCGTCCACGACGTAGACAATTCGGTGTCCGCGCGCGGTGCGCAACGCGTGCTGCTTGAGCACGCCGAGGGGTACGGACAGATCGTTGCGGACGACGATCGGGCTGTCGTCCGGCGCCCCACGCCTGGCCGCCCGCTTGGCCTCGTTCAGCCATGGGCCGACCGGAAGCCGCAGCCAATCGAGCCCCTCCTTCCACACGTTGATCCGCAGCGTCTCCTGAAACGCGAAGGCGAGGCAGGGCGTGCCGTGGTCGAGCACGACGCTCTCGATGCAAAACTCTTCTTCTTCGAGCAGCGTTCGCGGCGGCAGCGCCGGCGAGGAGAGCTCGCGTCGTTGGAAGGCTTCGCGGGCGCGGAACTCGCCCACGCGGCCAATTCGATCGGCGTCGAATTCGGCCACCGTCAGTCTGAAGTCGAACGACTCAGCATCGAGAAGATTCCAATTATAGGCTTTCAATTTGTGCTCCACCTGATCGAGGAAACCGCGCGGACCGGCCAGATGCAACGGCGCGGTCCGGTGCAGGCAGAGGCGCAACAGGCGATCGAAGCCGGCAAAATGGTCCATGTGGGTGTGGGAAACGAAAACATGACTGACGCGCATGAGCTCGCGCGCCGACAACGGCGTCACGTCGCCAAGATCGAAGAGCAGCGCCCGGCGGCCGAAGCGAAAGTCGATGAACAGCGCGGGATCCGAGAAGGGATCATTGACGAGCCGCGGTTGCACGAGCCAAGTCACACCATTCCTCTTCAGCTTCGCCCGACCTGTCGGGCAGCACCATGCCCGCTCAAGCCCGGAACTTTTATCTGCGTCAATTCATTGTCCGGTAGGTGCCGAGAAAAGCAGCGGGCGCCGAACCATTTTGTTCGACGATTTCATGGCAGGCGATAACAGGGCAGCCATCAATATTCGCACCATCCACGCGGCAGCCGAGCCCACCGCGCCGTCGGCGTTGGCCGGGGCCTTCTACGAAGACGCCTTGCGCGAGCTCTCGAAGCTCGGTCTGCCGTTCCTGCTGGGCGGCACCTATGCGCTCAGCGTCTACACCGGCATCACGCGGGCGACCAAGGACCTCGACATCCTTTGCAAGCCGAGCGATTACCCGCGCATCCTCGAACACTTCAAGAGCCTCGGTTATGCCATCGAGATCGAGGACGAGCGTTGGATCGCCAAGGTCTTCCGCGGCGAGCACTTCTTCGACCTGATCTTCGCCTCCTGGCGCGGCGGCCTGCCGGTGAGCGATAAATGGTTCGAGCACGCGCCGCGCGTCGAGGTGTTCGGCATACCGGTGCGCGTGATCGGGCCGACCGAGCTGATCTGGTCCAAAGCCTTCGTCCAGCTGCGACATCGCTACGACGGTGCCGACATCGTGCACCTCATCCTCAAGCAGCACGATCGCATCGATTGGCGACGCCTCCTCGCCTACCTGGACCTGCACTGGGAAGTGCTCCTGGTGCATCTTCTCAACTTCCGTTGGGCTTATCCGAGCGAGCGCGAACACGTGCCGCGCTGGCTCATGGACGAGCTGATGGGTCGCCTCGGGCGACAGTTCGAGCTGCCGCCCCCACGCGTCAAAATATGCCGCGGGCGAATGTTCTCGCAGATCGATTACGAGCAGGCGGTCAAGGACTGGGGCTTCGCCGA
>CBFGVM010000283.1:0-5867 GCA_965652015.1 uncultured Alphaproteobacteria bacterium | reverse complement strand
TGAAGCGAAGCAAAGAGGCAAAGCCCGGACGCAGCAATGCGGGCGCGGGAACGAGTTGCGCTGTTTGACAAGTGAATCCGTAATGAGGAATCCGGCCTCTGGAAGCCTCATCCTGAGGAGGCGCGAAGCGCCGTCTCGAAGGATGAGGCGAGCGATGCCTTTGCCCTCATGCTTCGAGACGCCGCGCGCGTGCGCGCGGCTCCTCAGCATGAGGGCGGGGTGCGCGGCGCATTTGGCCAAACGAACCCAACTGCGATTTTGGCCAAACCGAAACCAAGGCCCCTCTCTCGTCGTCCCCGCGAAAGCGGGGACCCATGATCGCTGGCCGGTGGTCATGGGTCCCGGCTCTCGCTCCGCTCGGCCGGGACGACGGAGCTTGGCCAAGCCTGCGCTAGTAGCTCAATCGAATCGGAACGTGGAGAGCCCCGCCGTTGTACGTGAATGCCGCGCTGTCGAAGCCCGGCGGCCCGAACATCGAGGAGGGATTGTTCGAAAAGCCGTAGCCCTGCTTGGGCTTGCCGAACAGGCCGGTCTCCATCTGCGTCTCGTTGTGCTCGGCGTGGAAAACCGCAACCGCATAAGTCCCTGCCGGAATGCCGGTGAACACGCAGGTGGCGTGCCCGTCCTTGATCGGCGCGGCCACGCCGCGCATTTCGCGCCCCGGTTCGCGGAAGCCGTTAGCGGAGGCGTAGAGCCCGCAGCGTACCGATCCGCTGTCGTTGCGCACCCCCTCGACCGAGACGCTCAGTCTTGCGTGCGATTGCGCGCTCGCTCCGGTCGCGGAGCCGAGAACAACCGCGAGGAGGACCGGTGAGAGCACAGCGCGCATGGGATATCTCCTGATCTTCACGCGTTCATTTGGCCTTGTCGAAGGCGACGCCGAAACCGAGCAGCGGCAGGCTCATGTCGATCGGCTTCTTGTTGGCGTCCTGCACGGTGATTTTGAGATCGCTGCCGGTCCGCATCGCGGCGACGAACTTATCGGGGAGCGTCATGGCGACAAAGCATCCCACGTTGGTGCAGGTCTGGATCGGCCCCCGTTCCGGAGCGCCGTTGTCGACCTTGACCGACACCGGCTCGGTGAGATTGAGGCCGAGCGGCAGCGTCATAACCATCGCGCCGCTCTTGCCGTCGGCCGCAGGCCGCACCGCCGCCGAGACCAGCAGCTGGCGGCTCTCGCGGTGAAACACCTGCTGGACGGCGCGGCAGTCGAGCGTCTTGCCGTCGCCCGAGCATTCGACTCGCCATGCGGCGGGCGGGCTTTCGGCGGGCTGTTGCGCCGGCGCCGCGTTTGCCGCGACGATCAGCACTGTGGCGGCGGCCGCCGTTGCAGCGCGCCGGCACGCGGGCAAGAGACTCGCAGGCATGAGCTCACTCCTTGCGCCGGCGCTTAAAGCATGTCGGCTACAAGAGCGCCACACTGATCCTCGATTGCTGTTGCCGCAGCGCAAGGGCGCCGCACGAAGAACCCTCACGCAGGCGGCCAGAGCGGACGGAACGACATTGCGCCGCGCCGGTTGGGCCCATAAACTGCTTGGCAAATGCCGGAACCGAAGAATCGGAATAATCCGGTTCCATCAACGCAGGGTGGAAACATGAACATCCGCGAAACCGCGCCTCGGATCACCGAGCTCGAGAAGATCTCCACGCGCACCGACACCCGCGACTATCTCGCCAAGGCCGCGCCGACGAAGGAGAAGCTCAAGGACTGGCTCATCGTCGACGTCGATGCCCACGTCAACGAGACCGCATTCTGGTCGGAAGTCACCGACCGCATCGACAACGAGGTTCTGCGCTACATCGCCGAGGCGTTCCGCGACCGCGGCCCGGCGCCCGGCTTGTTGAACATCAACGGTCCGCTCTATCAGGACGTCGCCGGCCGCATCATGCACCAGCAGAAACTGGCCGAGCCGACGCCGCCCGGCCTGCATCGCCAGGTGCAGCTCACGCAACGCGCCATGGACGCGCTCGGCATCGACTACATGGTGGTGTTTCCCACCCCGATGCTGTCGCTCGGCATGCATCCGCAGGTCGACGTCGAGGTCGCGCTCGGCAACGCGTACAATCGCTGGCTGATCGAGGAGATTCTGCCCCAGGACAAGCGGCAGAAGGCGTTGTTGTATCTGCCGTTCAACGATCCCGAGGCCTGCGTGGAGACGGTCGAGCGCTTCGCCGACGCGCCCGGCGTGGTCGGCTTCTCCGTGACTTCGACGCGGCACAAACCGGTCTGGCACAACTCCTACATGCGGCTCTACGCCGCCCTGCAGGCGACGGGCAAGCCGCTCGGCTTCCACGCCGGATTCACCTGGGGCGATCCGTCGTTCCAGCAGCTCAACCGCTTCATCGGCATGCACTCGCTCTCGTTCGCGCACTTCAACATGGTCCATATGACCAATTGGGTGCTCAACGGGCTGCCCGAGCGCTTCCCCAAGCTCAAGGTGATCTGGATCGAGAGCGGGCTTGCCTGGGTTCCGTTCGTCATGCAGCGGCTCGATTCCGAATACATGATGCGCACCTCGGAGTGCCCGCTGCTCAAGCGCAGGCCGAGCGAGTACATCCAGGATATGTACTTCACCAGCCAGCCGCTCGAACGCAGCAATATGAAGCTCACGCAAGCGACGTTCGAAGCGATCAAGGCCGAGACCCAGCTGCTCTACGCATCGGATTGGCCGCATTGGGATTTCGACGCGCCGAGCTCGATCACCAACCTGCCGTTCCTCAAGGAAGGGGCCAAGCGCAACATTCTCGGCCTCAACGCCGCGCAACTGTTCGGGCTCGAAGTGCCGCCGGCAAAGTCGGGCGTGAAGGTATCTCCGCAGCCGGTCGCCGTTCCGGCCGAATGAGCGCGCCGCCACTGCGTGAGGTCGGCATGAGTTCATCCGCCGCCACGAGCGACACCGCCGCTGCCGGCGCAGCGTTCTGCGCATCGGTCGACGATGCGCTCAAAAACGGCACGCCTGATGCCGTGCCGGATGAAAATCTGCAGCGCGTGCTTTCGGCAGCCGTGCGGCTCTACGCCGCCAAATCGGAGGACCGCGCGCTTGCGCCGTTCGGCGACAGGCCCGTGAACGCAACCGAAGCGGTGACGGCGATCTGTGCGTTCATGCGCGCGGCCGATCTCAACTTCTTCGACCTGCAAATGTGGTACCGCCGCGGCGATCGCGAATGATGAGACGTGCGGCCAAATCGATAGACCATAGTGGGTGAAGCGATGAACGAGGTCATGGTTGGCGAGCTCAGCGAGTTTGCGGAGGGCGGATATCGCGTGTTGCGGGTCGACACGTTCGAGTTCGGAATTTTTCGTCACGGCGACCGGTTCGTCGCCTACGAGAATCAGTGCCCGCACGACGGCGGTCCGGTGTGTCAGGGCAAAGTGATCCCGCGCGTGGAGGAAGAGCTGGCGCCGGACCAGACCAGCCGCGGCCTACGGTTCTCCCAGAAGCGCAACATCGTGTGCCCTTGGCACGGGTGGGAATTCGACATCGAGACCGGGCGTCACTGCGGCGATCCGAAATATCGCCTGCGGCCGGTCGTCGTTCAGGTGCGCGACAACCGGGTCTATGTCAGCGTCCCGGCAGCAGCTTGAGCCACGTCTTCGGCCCCTCATGCTGAGGAGATCGCAGCTTCGACGGACAACGACGTCTTCACGAGCTCGACTGCGCTGCGCTGCGTCTCGAAGCATGAGGGGCCGCCCTCATCCTTCGAGACGCGCGCTTACAAGGTCCGGCGCATGAAGGTGCGTCTTCGGCCGCGCGCTCCTCAGGATGAGGGCGAGTCAGGCATCACACTGCGCGCACGGGCTTGAAATGACTTCTCCCCTCGAGCTGAGCATCGCGCTGTCCGACAACGAGCGCACGCGGCCGCTGATCGATGGCCGCGTCGTGCCGCAGGGGATCAAGCCTGTCGTGACCGTGGTGCATCCGTCCGAGATGTTCTGGCGGCAGCTGCGTTTCGCCGAATTCGACGTGTCCGAGATGTCGATGTCGTCGCTCATCATCGCGGCGTCGCGCGGCGATACCCGCTGGGTGGCGATCCCGGTCTTCACCATGCGCAAGTTCTTCCATGCCAGCATCATCGTGCGCAGGGATTCGGACATCGGCGCGCCGGCGGATCTGCGCGGCAAGCGCATCGGCGTGCCGGAATATCAGCAGACCTGGGCGATCTGGTCGCGCGGCGTACTCCAGCACGAGTTCGGCGTGCATCCCCGCGAGATCGAATGGTTCATGGAGCGCAACCCCGAGAAAAGCCACGGCGGGGCGACCGGCTTTAGCCCGCCAGGCGTCCGACTGCACTATATTCCGCCCAGCACCAATATCGGCGAAATGCTCATGCGCGGGGAGCTCGACGGCGCACTGCTTTATCTCGTGCATCCCAATCTGATCGACCGCAGCACGGCCGATGTCTCGGGAGTGACGCGGCATCTTTTCCCGGATCCCGCGGCCGAAGGGCGGCGCTTCTATGCCAAGACCGGGCTCTTCCCGATCAACCACACCGTCGTCCTGCGGCGCTCGCTGCTCGAGCGCCATCCCTGGGTCGCGCTCAACCTCTATTCGGCCTTTATCGCGGCGAAGGAAGAGATTGCACGCTCCGGCCAATCATATCTGCACTGGTATTTCGAGACCGGGCTGCTCGACGAGAGCGTCAACCGCACGCTCGCAGATAACGATCCGCTGGCTTACGGCTTCAAGGCATCCCGCGCCGTGCTCGAAACGATCGCTCAGTACGTGCACGAGCAGGGGCTGAGCGAGCGCCGGGTCAAGCTCGAGGAAATATTCGCCGCCAGCACGCTCGACATGTGAGAGGGATCGGGCACGCATCAACCGTGGTGTCGTCCGCGCGAAGCGGGGACCCATATTCCAGAGTCGATGGTCGTGGGTCCCCTGCATAAGCGCGTTTACGCGCGTCTTCGACGCGCTATGCGCGGGGACGACAGATTGATCGGGCCAAGGAAAGAGCAGCGGGAATGAGCGTGAACAAAGGCTACGACTACGTGATCGTCGGCGGCGGTTCGGCCGGCTGCGTGCTGGCCAATCGACTCAGCGAGGATGACGCCGCGCGCGTGCTCTTGATCGAGGCGGGCGGGCGCGATCTCAATCCGCTCATCCACATCCCGCTCGGCATGGGCAAGATGCACGAGTACGACATGTTCAACTGGGGCTTTCACACCGAGCCCGAGCCGAACCTGAACGGCCGCAAGATCGAGGCGATGCGCGGCAAGGTGTTGGGCGGCTCGTCCTCGATCAACGTGATGGCTTACACGCGCGGCCATCGTGGCGACTACGATCGCTGGGCGCAGAAGGGCGCGCTAGGCTGGTCCTATGCCGACGTGCTGCCCTACTTCAAGCGCTGCGAGCGGTGGGAAGGCGGCGAGAATCGCTGGCGCGGCGGCGCAGGGCCGGTCGGCACGCAATACGCAAAGACGGCCGATCCGCTCTACGACGCCTGGCTCCAGGCCGCCTTGGCGGCAGGCTTGCCCGTCACCGACGACTACAACGGCAAGCAGCAGGAGGGCTTTGGCCGCGGCCAATACACCATCCGCGACGGCTATCGCTCTTCGTCCGCGAGCGCGTATCTCAAGCCCGCGCGAGGGCGGGCAAATCTCGAGGTGGCGACGCGGGCGCATGCGACGCGCGTGCTCATGCGCGGCACGCGGGCAACGGGCGTCGAGTACAGCAGAGGCGGCCGCGTGGTGCAGGTCGAGGCGGAGCGGGAAGTGATCCTCTCCGGCGGCACGTTCAATACGCCGGCGCTGCTCATGCTCTCGGGGATCGGACCGGCCGCGCATCTTCGCGAGATCGGCATCGAGCCTGTGGTCGACCTTCCGGTCGGCAAGAACGTGCAGGATCACCTCGCGGTGATCATCTTTT
>CBFGVM010000282.1:0-5875 GCA_965652015.1 uncultured Alphaproteobacteria bacterium | reverse complement strand
CTGATCCGGTCCAGGGCTCGTCATCATTCGTGACAAGCGTGTCCCACTCCAGTCGGACTGATCTTCGGGCTGCAGTTGACTTGGCTCTTAGGTCGCCGAGGCCAAGACAAAGACATCCTATAACCAGCCCGGCAAGCGAATACTGACAAGTGTAGCAGAGAAGAGCGGCAAGCGCCGCAACGACTCACCCTCCCCGCCCGCCATCCGCCCCTGCCCTCCCTCGCCCGTCAGCGCCCGCCGCAAGCCGCCCGAACCGAATCAGCGAGAAGTGCCCGAGCGGCGGCATCGCGCGGCGCTCGAGCACGCGCACGCCGCCGTGGCGCTCGGCCCATTGCGCGAGCCGCTGCCAGCGGAATTCCGGCCGCCAGCCGAGCCGTCGCGCGACCGGCGCAAAGCTCTGCTCCAACACGCGGCGCGGCCCCGCCTCGGCGCCGAGATGGTTGACCAGGATGATCTCGCCGCCCGGCTTCGTCACGCGGGCAAACTCGTTCAGCGCCGCCTCGGGGTCGGGCACCGTGGTGATGACGTATTGCGCGACGACCGCGTCGAAGAACGCGTCGGGGAAGCCCAAGTGCTCCGCGTCCATCACCGCCAGCGCCTCGACATGGGCGAGCTTGTGCTCGGCGAGGCGCTCGTGCGCCTTGCGCAGCATCGGCTCGCTGTAGTCGACGCCGACGATCCGCAGGCTCGGCGCATAGTCGGTCAGTGAAATGCCGGTGCCGATGCCGACGTCGAGGATGCGCCCGCCGACGCGCTCGGCGGCCGCGATCGAGGCCTTGCGGCCGGCATCGAACACCGCGCCGAACACGAAATCGTAGACCGGCGCCCAGCGCGCGTAGGCCTTCGCGACCGTGTCGATGTCGATTTCGCCCGCCATCGCCCCCACGTCAACTCACGCTACCTGCGCCGACAATCGTCCGCGCCGTCATGGCGGGCATAGCGCGTCGGAAGACGCGCGTAAACGCGCTTATGTCCCGGCCATCCACGTCTTCGCTGTGCCAAGAAACAAGACGTGGATGCCCGGCACCGCAGACAAGTTTACGGGCATGACGAATTAGGACCGTTCGTATCACATGCCCGAGGCCACGCGCGCCTCCCGCATCTCCGGAAGGCGTGTCGCTTCAACCGCGCTTTGGATAAAGCCGCCGCCGAGCACGCGCGCCTGCCCTTCGGCCGCGTCGTAGAACACGCAGGCCTGACCCGGCGACACACCGTCTTCGCCGTCGAGGAGATCGACCTCCACGCCGTGCGCTCCCCGGCTCAGCCAACCCGGCTGCGGCGGCCGCGTAGAGCGCACCTTGACGAACACCTCGTGCCAGCCGGCGCATAGCGCATGGTCGATGGTGTTCTCGCCCAACCAATTGACCTCGCGCAGCCGCATCCGGCTGGTGCGCAGCGCCTCGCGCGGCCCGACCACGACGCGGCGCGAGGCCGCGTCGAGCCGCACCACGTAGAGCGGATGCCCGGCGGCGACGCCGATCCCGCGGCGCTGGCCCACGGTGAAATGGATGATGCCGGAATGGCGGCCGAGCACCCGGCCCTCGAGATCGACGATGTCGCCGGGCTCGGCCGCTCCGGGCTTGAGCCGCTCGATCACCTCGGTGTAGCGCCCCGAGGGTACGAAGCAGATGTCCTGGCTGTCGTGCTTATCGGCGACCGACAGTCCGAACCGGCGGGCAAGCTCCCGCGTCTCCGCCTTGGTCTTGTCGCCGAGCGGGAAGCGCAACACCCCGAGCTGTTCGCGCGTGGTGGCAAACAGGAAATAGCTCTGGTCGCGCTCTTCGTCGCGCGCGCGGTAGAGCGCGCGGCCGCCGACCGGCAGCGGGCGGGAGGCAACGTAGTGCCCGGTCGCCAGCACCTTGGCGCCGAGCTCGCGGGCGGTCGAGAGGAGATCGCGAAACTTGATCGACTGGTTGCACTCGATGCACGGCACCGGCGTCTCGCCCGCCACATAGCTCTCGGCAAAGCGATCGATCACCGCTTCTTTGAAGCGGGTCTCGTAGTCGAGCACGTAATGGGGAATGCCGATCCGCTCCGCCACCGCGCGCGCGTCATAGACGTCCTGTCCCGCGCAGCAAGCCCCCTTGCGATGGGTGGCCGCACCATGGTCGTAGAGCTGCAGCGTGACGCCGACGACGTCGTAGCCCTCGGCCTTGAGCAACGCCGCCGTGACCGACGAATCGACGCCGCCCGACATGGCGACGACCACGCGGGTCTCGCCCGGGGAGCCTTCGAGGTCGAGGCTGTTGCGCATTGTTCTTTCCGGCACGACCGCTTGCGCGCCCCCAGCGCGGATGGGCCGGGGCCTCACGCACCTTTATCCGTTTATTATAGGCACTCGCCACCCGGATCGCACGCACGCAGGATCGCGCGCCGGGACTTGTGGCCGCCCTGCCCCCGGGCATTGGAAACCGCACAATCCATCGTTCCGGGCCGGGGCGAAGGCCGCGGGCCCGGAATCCATAACCACTGCCTGTGGTTATGGATTTCCGGCCCGCGCCGCTACCGCGTCTCGGCCGGAATGACGAACTGAAGGGTTCGGCCCGGTTGATCCGCCGGAGGCAGCCGCCGGCGCGGTTTGGCGGCAGCAATGCGGCCGCCATCGCCCGGAACTTAGGCAAATCTTAAGTGCCGGCCGGTACCTTCGCCCTGACTTGCCGGTGGAGTGCGTGAGATCATTTGATGAGCGAGCCCCTTCGACCGCGGGCCAAATACGTCATCGGGCCTGATGGCAGCCCGCTGACCATCGCCGATTTGCCCGCACCGGGCACCAAACGCTGGGTCATCCGGCGCAAGGCCGAGGTCGTTGCCGCCGTGCGCGGGGGGCTGCTTTCGCTCGAGGAAGCCTGCAGCCGCTACACGCTCACGGTCGAGGAATTCCTTTCCTGGCAGTATTCGATCGACCAGCATGGCTTGGCCGGCCTGCGTACCACGCGCATTCAGCAGTATCGCCAGTAAAACCCCTTAACCGTCGTAAACCCTCACAACGTCGTAGCCCGGATGAGCGGAGCGAAATCCGGGACTCTTGCGTTGGCAAGCCCCGCATTTCGCTGCGCTCATGCGGGCTACGGCGCCATCATCGGTTTGCGACCCACAAGATGAGGCTCAGCACCACGCTCAGCAGCAGGCACGTCACCAGCGGGAAATAGTACGTCGTATTTCCCCGCTCGATGACGATGTCGCCAGGCAACCGGCCGAGCCCGAGCTTGCTCAGATACGGCCACAGCAGCCCGACCACCAGGATCACAAGTCCGAGCACGATCAGAAAGCGCGCCATCGCTCGACCCGCCGTGCTAGTTTCGTCCCTTGCATCTAAGGGCACGAACCGGATCTCACCATGACGAATGTCAAATTCAATACCGCGCTCATCGTGGGCGCAGGTTCCGGGCTGAGCGCCTCCCTCGGACGGGCGCTGGCCAAAGACGGGATCAAGGTGGCGCTCGCTGCGCGCACCACCGGCGACCTCGATGGGCTCGTCAAAGAAGTTGGCGCGCAGGCGTTCGCCTGCGACGCAGCCGAGCGCGGGGACGTCGAGAAGCTGTTTGCCGATGTCGATGCCTCCCTCGGCGCGCCGGACATCGTCATCTACAATGCAAGCTTTCGTACCCGCGGCCCGTTTGTCGAGATCGATCCGCTCGACGTGGAGAAAGCGCTCGCGGTCACCGCCTATGGCGCCTTCCTTGTCGCTCAACAGGCGGCACGCCGCATGCTGCCGAAAAAGCACGGCGCGATCCTGCTCACCGGCGCCTCCGCCGGGGTGAAGGGCTATCCGCAGTCGGCCCCCTTCGCGATGGGCAAGTTCGCACTGCGCGGGCTGGCGCAAAGCATGGCGCGCGAGCTTTCGCCGCAGGGCATTCATGTGGCCCACGTCGTGGTCGACGGCGGCATCAGGAGCGCGCGCCGGTCTGACCCCGCGGACAGTCCGGACAGCACGCTCGACCCGGACGCCATCGCCGGCAGCTACATGCATCTCATCCATCAGCCCCGCAGCGCCTGGGCGTGGGAGATCGAGCTGCGGCCCTGGGTGGAGAAATTCTGACGGCGCGAGCATCACGAAGGAAAGAGGGGAGCATGGCGGCCAAAGTTACGATCCCCGCGCTTTTGCAGATGAAGCGCGAGGGGCAAAAGAGCGTGGGCGTGGTCGCCTGGGATTATCAGATCGCGCGGATTGCCGACCGCGCCGGGGTGGACATCGTCTCCGTAGGAGACTCCGTGGGCGTCAATTTGTGGGGTCACTCCAATCCGCTCGAAGTCACCATGGACGAGATGCTCGTCGTCTGCAAAGCGGTGCGCCGCGGTGTGACGCGCGCGCTGGTGAGCTGCGACTTGCCGTTTGGTCCGATGCAGGAGGGAAGCGAGAGCGCGCTGCGCGCCGCCATTCGCGCGATCAAGGACGGCGGTGCAGACATGGTCAAGCTTGATGGCGCCGCCGATTTTCCCGAGACCGTGCGCGCGCTCGTGCGCGCCGGCATCCCGGTGTTCGCACAATTCGGGATCACGCCGCAGACTGCGCTGCGATACGGCATTCCCTACGGCGCCCAGTCCGCACCCGGAGCGCAGGCGCCGGCGGAAATGACGGCAACGCTGGTGGAACAGGCGAAGCTCCTGGAAGACGCGGGCGCCTCGCTCCTCGACTTCACCAATTCCGGACCGGTCGCAGGCGCCGCGGTGGTGCGCGCGGTCAATATCCCCGTGCTCGGCGGTTTCGGCGGCGGCCCCTGGCTCGACGGCCGCATGCGTATGGCCCATGCCGCCATCGGCTACGCCGAGACATGGATCGACTCCAAGGCCGAGAGCTACGCCAATGTCGCCAAGACCACGCTCGAGGCCTTGAGCGCGCTGATCGCAGACGTGCGCGCCGGCCGCCAGATCAAGAGCTGATGATGCCGAGCGCCGGGCGGTCGCTCACCCCACTAGCGCGCGCGTGCTCGGCGCAAACAGCTGCTCCGCGGTCACCGGTTTGCTGATGATGCCCTGTGTCAGCGCGTGGCGGATGAGCTCATCGATGACGTTGCGGTTCGGTGCGATGCCGTAGGGGAGCGCCTCGCCGGTGATCTCCATAACGCGGCGGTGCACCTCGTCGACCTCGGTCGGCTTGTCGATCTTGCCGGCTTTGAGGTCCTCGACATAGCGGCGCTTGGCGCGGGCAAAGGCATCGAACACATCGGCGGCGAGATCGGGATGTGCGGCGATCAGCTCGTCCTTGATCACGATCGTGTGGTTGATCGGATAATGGCCGCGCCGGCGCAGCGCCGTCAGCCCCGCCTCGAGCGCATCGGGGATGAGCGGCTTCACGTCGGGCGACTTCACCTCGACGCCGATGGCGGCGGCGAGCTCGCCGGACGCGAGCATGTCGCCGATGTCTTTTCCTTTCTCGATCGGCACCACGTTGGCGGGCGCGCGATACTCCGCCACGTGCTCGTCGCCGGAGAGCATCCACGTGATCTTGCTCAGGTCCACGCCGTGCTCGTCCTGCAGGATGCTGCGCGCCCAGACCCCGGTCGTGACCGTATAGCCGCGGTTGACGCCGACCCTCGTGCCTTCGAGGTCCTTCGGCGTGCGGATGCCGGCCTTGGTGTTGACCAGGATCGCGCCGTGGTGGAACGCCCGCACCAGAAACACCGGTACGGCGGTCATCGGTTTGCCGTGCGCCCTCGCGCAGATGTAGGTGGTGATCGCCATCTCGCAGATGTCGAACTCGTTGCCCCGCACCATGCGGCGGAACGCGGCGATGAGCGGATCGACCTCCAGGAAATCGAACGCGAAGGTGCGCGGCTTGACGGCGCCGTCCTTGAGCGCGCGGTTATTGCCTTGGGTGCGGGTGACGGTCTTGAGCTTGAGCTCGGACATCGGCGTGTTGTGCGTCATTACCTCT
>CBFGVM010000281.1:0-5877 GCA_965652015.1 uncultured Alphaproteobacteria bacterium | reverse complement strand
TACGCGATCTTGCGCGCCATTCCGAACAAGCTCCTCGGCGTGGTGGCACTCGGCGCCTCGATCCTCATCCTCGCTTTCCTGCCGTGGCTCGACACCTCGAAAGTGCGCTCGGCGCGCTATCGTCCGCTCTACCGCCAATTCTTCTGGGTGTTCGTCATCGTCTGCGTCGGTCTCGGTTGGCTCGGCTCCAAGCCGCCGGAAGGCAATTACGTGCTGTTCGCGCGCATCTTCACGGCGTATTACTTCGCTTTTTTCCTCATCATCCTGCCGCTGCTCGGCAAGATCGAAAAAACCAAGCCGCTGCCCAACTCGATTTCGGAATCGGTGTTGACCGAGGGGACCCCGGTCGGGGCGCCCGCGCCGCCGCCCAAAGGCGTCAAGGCTTGAGGACAGCCATGGCCAACCCGCGCGCTGTCCTCGCTCTCGCCGTATCGCTTGCCGCGCTTGCTTTGCCCGCGCTGGCGCAAGAGCACGAACCGCCGCCGCCGCCCACCAATAAATGGTCGTTCGCGGGGCCGTTCGGCAAATTCGACCGCGCGCAGCTGCAACGCGGGTTCAAGGTCTATCGCGAAGTCTGCCAGGTCTGTCACGGCCTGAAACTGGTCGCCTTCCGCACCCTTGCGGATCCGGGAGGACCCGGCTTCACCACCGCGCAAGCAACCGCCATCGCCGCCGAATACCAGGTCAAGGGCGAGCCGGACGATCAGGGCGAGGTCAAGGATCGCCCCGGCCGTCTCGCCGATACTTTCCCGCCGCCCTTTCCCAACGACCAGGCCGCGCGCGCGCGCTACAACTCGGTGCCGCCCGATATGTCAGTGATCGCCAAGGCGCGGGGCTATGACCGCGGCTTCCCCCGCTGGGTGGGCGATATCTTCACGCAATACCAGGAGCAGGGCGTCGACTACATCACCGCGCTGATGCGGGGCTATAAGGACGCGCCGCCGCCGGGCGTCACCATTCCGACCGGCAGCTTCTACAATGAATATTTTCCCGGGCACGCCATCGCGATGCCGCCGCCGCTCAGCGACAACCGCGTCGAATATACCGATGGCGCGCCGATGACGGTCGAGCAATACGCCAAGGACATCTCGGCCTTCCTGATGTGGACCGCCGAGCCGCACCTCGAGGCCCGAAAGCGCGTCGGCATTCAGGTGTTCATTTTCCTGATCGTGCTGGCCGTGCTGCTCTATTTCACCAAGAAGAAGGTCTGGCACGCGGTGGAATTGCATCCGGAAGAGCTCAAGCCGCGTCCGCCTACGGAATATCCGCGCGCGTGAGCGCACGCTCATGACCAAGGCCGTGCTCGGCGTCATCGGCGGCTCCGGCATTTATGATCTGCCCGGGCTCCAGAAGGTGCGGCAAAGGACGATCCGGAGCCCATGGGGGGAGCCGTCGGCGCCGCCGCGCATCGGCGAGATCGCCGGCACGCCGGTCGTCTTTATCTCGCGTCATGGCGAGGGGCACCGCCTCTCCCCCTCCGACATCAACTACCGTGCCAATATCGACGTCCTCAAGCGCGCCGGCGTGACCGACCTCGTCTCGCTCTCGGCCTGCGGCTCGTATAAGCAGGAACTGCCGCCCGGCACCTTCGTGCTGGTCGATCAATTCGTCGACCGCACATTCAACCGGGCGAGCTCGTTCTTCGGCAAGGGCTGCGTCGCCCACGTGTCGATGGCGCATCCCGTCTCGCCGCTCTTGCAGGACCGCATCGCTGCCGCCGCCGAGCGCGAAGGAATCAAGATCGTGCGCGGCGGCACTTACGTGTGCATAGAAGGACCGCAGTTTTCGACCTACGCCGAGAGCATGACCTACAAAGGGCTCGGTTATTCCGTCGTCGGCATGACCAACCTGCCGGAAGCCAAGCTCGCGCGCGAGGCCGAGCTCTGCTACGCGAGCGTGGCCATGGTCACCGACTTCGACTGCTGGCATCCCGACCACGATGCCGTGACGGTGCAGGACATCATCGCCGTGCTCAGCGCCAACGCCGACAAGGCGAAGGCGCTGGTGGCGCGGCTCGCCCGCGATTTCCCGCGCGAGCACGAGCCGTGTCCGGTCGGATCGGACCGCGCGCTCGACACCGCGTTGATCACCGCGCCCGGGTCGCGCGACAAGAAGCTAGCCAAGAAGCTCGATGCGGTGGCAGGGCGCGTGTTGAAGGCAAAGCGCTAGTTCGTAGCCCGGATGAGCGTCAGCGAAATCCGGGGTCCCGCATATCGCCATAGCGCGTCGAAGACGCGCGTAAACGCGCTTAAGGCTCATGCGGGCTACTGACGACAATCGCGCGTGTGACGTGCCGAAGGGCGCTTTACGACGTCGCCACGATCTTTCCCGCCAGCCGCTTGGCAATCTGCCGGGCGGCAATCGCCCCGCTCGCGAGCGCGGTCGCAATGCTCGGATGCGCCGGATTGGCCACGTCGCCCGCCGCGAAGACGCCGCGGCAGGACGTTTCCATGTTGCCATCGACCACGAGATAACCGAGCGCGTCGGTCGCGGGCGCAAGCTCGGCGAGCCAGGCCTCGTTCGTATTCGGCCGGTAGCCGAACAGCAACACCACGTGGTCGGCATCGATCTCGCGGCCGTCATTGAGCCGCAGGCGCACGCCGCATGAGATTTCCTCGAGCCCTTCGACGATGCGCTCCGCCATCACCTTCACTAGTCCGGCAGCCTCATGCGGGCGCAGGCGCTCGATGAGGAGCGGCTGCGCCTTCGGCGACTTCGAGCGCATGATCAGGGTTACGCGCACGCCTTTCTCGGCCAGCATGCGCGATACGTCGAAGGCGTTATCGCCGCCCCCGATCACCGCGACGTGCGAGCCCAAATCGGCGTTCGGCTCGCCGATTGCGCTCGCACCGAGATGGAGGCGGCGCGCCACTGCAACGCGCCGCGCATTCGCAACCTCATCGAGCCACTCCTCGCCCGCAAATCGCGTGCCGGTCGCGATCACGACTGCCGCCCCCGACAATGAACGCGGGTCCCCGGAGAGGTCGAGCCGCCATTGCTCCTTCCCGCGGATGATGCGCTGCGGCGCGGCGCCGAGCCGAGTGTCGATCCCAAGCGCGCGGATGTGGGCGGCGAACTCGGCCGCGTTCTCGCGCGCGCTCTTGCCGCGCTGGCCAAGCAGCCATTCGTTCGGATAGGGGCTCTTGCGCGCCATGCCGCCCAGCGCATTTTCCTTCTCGATGATCACGGGGTGCAGGCCGTAATTGTGCAGCCAGAGCGCACAGGACATGCCGGCGGGGCCGCCTCCGATGATCGGCACCACCGGCGCCTCGGTTGATCGCGGCATATCCCGCCTCCGGTTGCGCGCCGCCCCATGGTTCGCCAGAGTGAGCCCGCCTGCAAGTCTCTAGCCCGTGTCACCGCGAGACGCCCATGGTCAGCATGCAATTCGAGCACGACCTCAAGGACGCAATCCGCTCCATCCCGGACTATCCCAAGCCCGGGATCATGTTCCGCGACATCACCACGTTGCTCGGCAACGCGCGCGCGTTCCGCCGCGCGGTCGACGAACTGGTCCAGCCCTGGGCCGGGATGAAGATCGACAAGGTCGCCGGCATCGAGGCGCGCGGCTTCATTCTCGGCGGGGCGGTGGCGCACCAGGTCTCGGCCGGCTTCGTGCCGATCCGCAAGAAGGGCAAGCTGCCGCACAAGCGCGTGTCGATCGCCTATTCGCTGGAATACGGCCTCGACGAGATGGAAATGCACGAGGACGCGGTGGCGAAGGACGACCGCGTCATCCTGGTGGACGACCTCATCGCCACCGGTGGCACGGCGGAAGGCGCGGTCAAGCTGTTGCGCCAGTTGGGCGCGCAGGTGCTCGCCGCCTGCTTCATCATCGACCTGCCCGATCTCGGCGGCGCGGCCAAGCTGCGCCAGCTCGACGTGCCGGTGCGCACGCTCATCAGCTTCGAGGGGCATTGAGGCGAGCGTGTCCCGGGCGCAGCGCAGCACGCAGTGGTGCGCTGCAGACACCGATCTCGGGTTTACCCGAGATCGGCGATTAAATGCGCGCAAGTCGGGCAAGCCCGACTTGCGTGGACCGTTACGGACCGTGGCGGTCCCGGATCAGCGGTGCACCGCTAAAGCGCTGCACCGCATCCGGGACACGCGGAAGGTCTCCCGCAAACTGCGGAACTGCAGACCTGCCGACCAGCCAGCTACTTCCGGTGCGGGCCCCATGGGCCGGGCTCGCTGTCGGGAGCCGGCGAGGAACCGAGCTCGATCGGGGGGCGGGAAGGCAGGAACGGCTCGCCACTCCTTCCGTCTTGCGTTTCGCCCCACGGCCCGCCGTCAGCAGACTGAGTCTCGGTTTCGGCGTCCGCTTCGCCCGGCGCGGGCAGCGCCAGCGGGCCCGGATCATGGCCGCCCGCGAACTTCACCAGCGCCGCCACGCGCGCATCGACCGGCGGATGGGTGTCGAAAATATTGGAGAATCCCGAGCGCGGGTTGTCGATGCACATTTCCATCACCGCCGAGGTCGCGCCGGGAAGCTCGCCGCGGCCCTCGATCTTGCGCAGCGCCGAGATCATCGCATCCGGATTCTTGGTGAGCTCGACCGAGCCCGCGTCGGCCAAATATTCGCGTTTGCGCGAGAGCGCAAAGCGAATGACGATCGATAGAATCCAGGCGACGGCGATGAGCACGACGGCGATGAGGATCGCCACCCCCGCGCCCCTGCGGTCGCCGCCCTCGCGTCCGCCGCGCCAGCGCAAGCCGCCTTGGAACATGAGGCGGAAGATCAGCTCGGCGAAAAACGCGATCACCCCGGCGATGATGACGGCGATCACCAGCATGCGCACGTCGCCGTTGCGGATATGGGTCAACTCGTGGCCGAGCACCGACTCGATCTCGGCGTCGTTGAGCGAATTGATGAGTCCGGAGGTGACCGTGATCGAATATTGCTTCTCGTTCATGCCGGTGGCGAAGGCGTTGAGGCTGTCGTCCTCGATGACCTTGAGCTTCGGCGTGGTGATGCCGCGCGAGATGCACAGATTTTCGAGAAGATTATAGAGGCGCGGCTCCTCCTGCCGCGTCACCTCGCGGCCGCCGGTCACCGCATCGATCATACTCTGGTGGAATTTGTAGGCGATGAGGATCCACAGCGCGGTGCCGAGCGTCGCCCAAGGCGCGGCATAGAGCGCATCGCTCAGCGCGCGGCGCACGAGCTCGTCGGGCGGCGCGTCGATGGTGAGCGCCTCGCCGACGAGCGCGCCGGCATAGACCAGCAGGTAGACGAGAAAGAATAGGCCGATCAGCAGCGCGATCGATCGCCGCTTGTTCGATTGGATGTGGGTATAGAGTCCGTAGGCGGCCATCGGGTCTTCCCGTCATTCCGGATCCGCTTTGTCAGCTCGTATAACTGTCGTCCCCGCGAAAGCGGGGACCCATGACCGTCTCTGGAATATGGGTCCCCGCTTTCGCGGGGACGACGGCGACAACGTGCCGTTCAAAACTTCACCTGCGGCGCCTGCTCGAGCACCTTGCGCTCCTCGGCGCCCACGTCGAAGAAGTCCTTCGGCGCAAATCCGAGCGGGCCGGCCAGGAGCACCGCGGGGAACTGCTGGATGCCGGTGTTGTATTCCTGCACCGCGTTGTTGAAGAAGCGGCGCGCGGCGGCGATCTTGTTCTCGATGTCGGAGAGCTGGGCCTGCAGCTGCTGGAAGTTCTGGCTCGCCTTGAGATCGGGATAGGCCTCGCTCAGCGCGAAGAGTTGCCGCAGCGCTCCGGTGAGCGCGTTTTCCGCCGCCGCCTGCGCTGGCTTTAATGAGGATGGGGTATCCGATGGAGGCAGCGATTTTTTTGGCTGCATCGACATTGGTGATAGGCTCCGATGTTCCCGGCACCAGCGGGACATTGAACTTTGCAACGGCCGCCTTA
>CBFGVM010000280.1:0-5877 GCA_965652015.1 uncultured Alphaproteobacteria bacterium | reverse complement strand
GCCAACGACCGACCACAAGGTTCGATCTGGGGTCCCCCCAAGGACGTCAACCAGGCCGCCAATGCCATGGGACGTTTCACCACGCTCACCTCGTTTCTAAGCCAGTGGTCTTCGCTCTCGCAGGCGGATGGACCGACAAATCTCGCGACCACGTCGGTTCCGGTTTTGCTCGTCGAGCACACGGCCGATGCCTCGACATTTCCCTCTACGCGCGAGCTCTGGTTGCAGGCTGCCGGTGACAGGGGCGTGCACCACGCTCTCGCTGGCGGCACGCATTACCTGGACAATCAGCCACACTTGGTCGAGGAAATGGCCGATCGTATCCTCGCCTTTCTGGAAGCAAAGGTCGATATGGTTCGAGCGCCGGAGCGAACACGGCGGCAGCAAGGGAGGGAGTGACCGATGATGACAATAACGAGGATCACGATTGCGGCCGCGCTCGCCGCCTTGCCGCTCACGCCGGCGCATGCCGAGGATGTGCTGAGTGCGACCACCGCGCTGCCGAAAACGATCAGCTATTCGATGAACTTCCTCAAGTGGGCCGAGCGCGTGAACAAGGAGGGCAAGGGCGTCGTGCGCATCGATTATCGCGGCGGGCCGGAAGCGATCCCGATGTTCGAACAGGGCGCAGCCGTGCGCAACGGCGTAGTCGACATGATCCACACCCCGTCGAATTACTATGTGGGCACGGTCCCGGAGACCGACGCGATCGTGGGCGGCCCCGTGCCGCGCGCGGACACCCGCAAGAACGGCGGCTTCGAGCTGCTCAACGAGATTCATCAGAAGAAGATGAACGTCTATCTGCTCGCCAACTTCGAGCCGAACCATAGCTTCCACGTCTATATGCGCATGCCGCCGAAGTTCAAACCCGATGGCATGGTCGACCTTGCGGGGGTCAAGATCCGCGGCACGCCGATCTACCGCGAGTTCTTCGCCAGTCTTGGCGCCACCTTCATCAATATGGCACCGGCGGAGGTCTATACGGCGCTCGAGCGCGGGGCCGTTGATGGGGTCGGCTGGCCGCGGCTCGGCCTGATGGACGCAGGTTGGGAGAAATTCCTTAAATACCGCCTCGACCCCGGTTTTTTCCAGGCCGACGTGGTGGTGCTGATCAATCTCGACAAGTGGAAAAAGCTCAGCGCCAGGTCGCGCGAGCTGCTGCAGAAGCTGGCGATCGACTACGAGACGGAAAGCATGCAGGACAATATTGAAAGAATAGCCAAGGAGGATGCCGAGCTCAAACGCCGCGGAATAGAGTTCGTCGCGATGAATCCGGAGGCCGCCAAAGCCTTTCTCGCACAAGCCTACAATGCCGCCTGGGAGCGCATGAAGGGGCGTGATCCCACCAATGTCGAGGCCCTGCGCGCGAAGTTCTACACGGCGCAGTAATCAAGACGTAGGGCCGCCGCTGCAAAAAGGTGCGACGTGCGAAGCCTCGCCGCCGCCTATGACGGGTTGCTCAACGCGCTGGCGGTCGTCGCCGGCGCGTTGATCGTGATCGTGACCCTGGCGGTGATCGCCGATGTGCTCATGCGGAATTTCGGGCTTCAGCCGCCGCCACACACGTCTGCTTTCGTCGAATACGCCCTGTTTTATGTGACGTTGCTCGCCTCGCCATGGCTCCTGCGGAGAAAGGGACACGTCTACATCGAGGTGTTTCTTGCCCGCATCGGACCTCAAGCACGTCGCGTTTGCGCGATCCTTACCTACGTCTTGTGTCTCGCGACCTGCCTCATCCTGGCCTACTACTCGCTTGACCTCACCTGGCTCAGCTGGCGGCGCGGCGACGTCGATATCCGCTCATTCGACATGCCGCGCTGGATGCTGTTTGCCTGCATGCCGATATCCTTCCTGCTGATGGCGATCGAGTTCGCGCGCTATTTGCTCGGCTACGACTCCCTCTACAGCAGTGGCCCATTGGGATAGCGACAATCATGCATTGGGGTGCGAGCGCCGCGCTCTTGCTCGGAATGGTGTGCGGCCTGATGGGGCTGGGCCTCCCGGTCGCATTCGCCTTCCTGCTGACGGACCTAGCCGGCGTCTATCTTTTCATGGGCGGCGAGCGCGGCATCACGCAACTGATCGGCAACGCGTTCAACTCCCTCACCATCTTCTCCCTGGTTCCCGTTCCGCTATTCCTGCTAATGGGCGAGCTCTGCTACCGCACCGGGATCGCGTTCCGCATGTTCGACGCGCTCGACAAATGCCTGGGGCGGCTGCCGGGCCGCCTCTCGTACTTGACCCTCGGTGGCGGCACGCTGTTCGCGGCGCTGTCCGGCTCCAGCATGGCATCGACGGCGATGATGGGTACGATGATGGTGCCGGAAATGACCAAGCGCGGCTATAAGCCGGTGATGTCGATCGGCGCGATCATGGGGATCGGTTCACTCGACATTCTGATTCCGCCCTCGGCGCTCGCCGTGCTGCTGGGTTCTCTCGCGCGCATCGATATCGGTGCACTCTTGATCGCGGGGATCATGCCCGGCCTTCTGCTCGCTGGCCTTTATGGCGTGCTGATTTATGCGATTACCAAGTTCGATCCGGATGCGGCTCCGCCCTACGAGGTGCAGCGCGCCAGCGCCCGCGAAATCGCCCGTGCGGTGCTGATCGACGTAATGCCGATGGGGCTGGTCATATTCCTCGTGACCGGCGTGATCCTGTTGGGCTGGGCCACGCCGACCGAATCGGCCGCCTTCGGCGTCGGCGGCGTGGCGGTGCTGGCGGTCGCATTCCGCGCGCTCACCTGGGACGCGATCGTGAAATCGATCGAGGGTACGTTGCGCGTAACCGCCATGGCCTTCCTGATCATCATGGCGTCCTCGACCTTCAGTCAGATCCTTGCCTTCTCGGGCGCCAGTTCCGGCATGATCAACTGGGCAGTCGGCCTGGAAATGCCGGCCTGGGCGATGGTGCTCGCCATGTTCGGCGTGATTCTCTTCCTCGGCTTTTTCGTCGACGAGCTGTCGATCATATTGCTGACGGTGCCGATTTTCTTTCCAGTGGCGCAGATCTACGGCATGGACCTGATCTGGTTCGGCATCATCGTTATGATGGGCCTCGAGATCGGCTTAACCTCGCCGCCCTTCGGCCTGCTCCTGTTCATCATGCAGGGCGTGGCGCCGCCCGGGACCAGTTTCGAGACGATCTGCTGGGCGGCGGCGCCGTATATAGCCTGCGCCCTGTTCGTGACTGTCCTCATCATGATCTTCCCGCCGATCGCGACGTGGCTGCCCGGGCTGATGGCAACCCAGTGACGAACGCTATCGCTGCGATGGATGCCGATCGCCGACAGCGCGCAGCGCATGGTTAGCGAACTACGACCCGCGCACGTTCATGAGGTTACGGCCTAATGCATGGCCGAGCCGCCATCGACCACCATGGTCTGGCCGGTCATAAAGTCGCTGTCCGGCAAGCAGAGAAAAATCAGAGTGCCGAGCAGATCGTCGGGCTCCTCCTCGCGCTTGATGCAGCGGCTCGCAATGTTGGCGTTGATGCCATCGGCCCAGACCGGGTTGGTGCGCACGTTCTCGCTCATGGTGAGACCCGGCGCGATGCAGTTGACCCGGATGCCGTCGTCTCCCACCTCGCGGGCGAGCGCGCGGGTGAGCGCAACGACCGCGCCCTTGGAGGCGACGTAGTGCAGCAGCATCGGGGTGCCCTTGAACACCGTGCCCGAGGCGACATTGACGATCTTACCGTAGCGCTGACGCCGCATGTGCGGCACCACGGCCTTGCAGCACTCGAATGTGCCGCGCACGTTGACCGCCATCACGGCATCCCACTCCGCGGAGGGGATCTGCGCGAACGGCTTGAGATCGAGCTTGCCGAAGATCGCCGCATTGTTGACGAGAATATCCAAGGAACCGAAGGTCTTGGCCGCCTTTGCCACCATCGCCTCGACCGAAGCAGGATCGGTGACGTCCGCGATCACGCCCAGCGCCTTGCCTCCAGCCTGGTGAATCACCGAGACGACGTCGCGCGGCTCGATCACATCCGAGACGCATACCGCGGCTCCCTCGGCGGCAAGCGCCTTGGCGTAGGCCGCGCCGATTCCCTGCGCTGCGCCGGTGACCAGCGCAACCTTCCCATCCAGTCTTCCCACGACACATCTCCCCTGAGCCTTGCGAACCGTCGTTTGCAGCACGACATTGGCGCGGATTCAACGCGATCGAACCACTTTCACCGGCAAGCGTGCGAGCGCCCGCAACGTGTTGTTCAGGCGCCGCTGCGGCTCGCCATCCAGCTCGATCGCCTCGACCTGGCGCGCCAATGCGCCGAGGACCGCCTCGCCTTCCATCCGGGCGATCATCTGCCCGACGCAGGCGTGGTTGCCGGCGCCGAACCCGACGTGGCCGGGCGCCCGGCGGCGGATATCAAAGCGGGTCGGTTCTTCCCAGCGTCGCGGATCGCGGTTAGCCGAGGCCAGCGAGAGCAGCACCTTCTCTCCGTCATTGATCGTGACCCCGGCAACTTCAACGGCGCGGGTCGCGGTGCGGAACAGGGTCTGGATCGGTGTTTCGAGCCGGAGCGTTTCCTCGAATGCCGCCCGCGCCAAGGATGGATCCGCGCGCAGCAGCTCCCATTGATCGGGATTTTGCGCCAGGCACAGGACCGCGCTACCAAGGCCGGCGATCGTGGTGTCGACGCCGGCGGTGAGAAAGCCTCTGACCATCAGGAAGGCTTCGTCATTACCTAGTTCTCCGTTATCGACCGCGGCGTAGATATGCGCGCCAAAACCGTGCGCCGCGAGCGCTTCCCGCCTGCACTTCGCCATGACCCACTCGACCGCCTCCGCGCCCTTGGCCATAGCCTCCGTGAAAAGCCAGTTGCGCGGCCCAAAGGCATTGAACCCGATGTTGCTGTAGGCCAGCAGATGGTACCGGCCCTCCTCTGGCAGGCCCATAGCGTCGGAGAACACCTTGATCGGGTAGGGCTCGGCCAGATCTACGACCACGTCAAATCGGCCACGCGCCAGGAGGCGGTCGACCAACTCCAGCGCTTCACGCTCAAAAGTAGCCTGCAGGCTGCGCAAGACCGCGGGCGAAAGCACACGCGCGAGCACCCCGCGGGTGCGGGAATGGAGCGGAGGATCGGCTTCGAGAACTGGACTGGGGGGCCGCCAGGGTTCTTCCGTGCGGAAATTGGCAAGCCCAACCCCGGCCGAGGAGCAGAACGTTACAGGGTCCATCAGCGCGGCTCGGACTTCAGTGTAGCGCGCCATCGCCCATACACCGTAACGCGAGAGCCGAACGACGGGGCCGGCCTCACGGAGCAGCGCCTGATATCGGTCGGGATTCTGCAGGAACTCGCGCGAGAACGGGTCGATGTCGGAAATAGGACTCGCGGTGTCAAGCACGTCTGCCATCGATGAGCTTCTCCTTACCAGACGATGGGCACATTGCTCGCTGGCTGCCCCGTGTCGCTCGGGCCCGGGCGGACGAACGGCGATTGGTCGTGGAAGCGCCCACCTCTGGCCGTTTCCTGTTTGCCGGTGCATGGTACTAGGCCTTCGCAAGGCAGCCAATCGACGCTTCCACATTCGCCAATGGTGCCGCCGACGAGATAGACATCCTGATCCGGCACCGTTGCCTCCATCTTTAGCTATCGCGCATTCGCTGTGCTGAACGAGCCGCGGTGCGACCCGATTGCGCGCGCAAAGCTCTTGATTGCCGGCGAAGGTCCATGCATTCCTCGGCCACACGTCATAGATCGCTTCCACGTCTGTTCGCACTCCAAGGCACCGAGCTTGGAGCTAGAGGGGCTCTGTTTACAACGAGCCAAAAAAGAGCCAAAACAGTTTTGCCAGCATAGGAATGCCTGTTTTGCGGGCGTAGTTCAGTGGTAGAACGACAGCTTCCCAAGCTGTATGTCGAGGGT